>CABQQJ010000015.1 GCA_902466275.1 uncultured Veillonella sp.
GTAGATGTTGGATTTAAAGAGTTTGCAATATGTAGTGATGGGTACAGGGTAGCAAATCCAAAATATCTAAGAAAGTCAGAAAAAAGATTAATTAAACTACAAAAGGATTTGTCAAGAAAACAAAAGGGAAGTAACAATAGAAATAAGGCTAGATTAAAGGTAGCTAAATTACACGAAAAAATAACAAATCAGTGTAAAGATTTTTTACATAAATTATCTACTAAGCTAATAAGAGAAAACCAATCTATAGCTATAGAAGATTTGAAAGTAAAAAATATGCTTAAAAATAATAAATTATCAAAAGTGATTAGCGAAGTAGCATGGGGTGAATTTAGATCAATGTTAGAACACAAAGCTGGTTGGTATGGAAGAAATATTGTAGTTGCTCTAACTAATTATGCAAGTAGTCAATTATGTTCAGAATGTGGATATAAGAATATTGATGTAAAAAATTTAGCGTTGAGAAACTGGATTTGTCCGAACTGTGGTGCAAATCATGATAGAGATGTAAATGCAAGTAAAAACTTAGAAAAATTGATAGCATAGGCTATTAGTAATAATGAGGTTGGAATGACCTTGTAAGCTTGGGTAAACTCGTTCTACTAGGAATATTGACCAAGAAGCTCCCACTTCTATAAGTGGAGAGTAGTTCACACCTAAAATTAATAGTCAATAGGAGAGGTAAACTATGTCAACTGAAATTAATTCTTCTAATTTTATAAGAAATATAATAATCCTAATGAATTGTGAATTACATTTTTTCATATTCATTAGGATTATTTTTTACTGATAAATTAATCTATTGTAAGGGTGTAATGTTTTAAATTTCAAATTTCAAAAAAACTATGATTGTATTTAAGCTGACTATATTATGTTGATTACATCGATAAAATTGATTTTGTATACAATGTATGATATAATTCTATAGAATTTAATAGTGAGTCTTATTGACATAGTTATTCTCTAATAGTATAATTAATGTATCGAATTTATTCGATTTGCTATATTTGAATTGAAAGAAGGATCACTATGTTGAACTTTATTTTTAAAAGTAAACCTAATTATGTAAACTTTGGCTTATTGATTTATCGCCTTGCATTGGGCATTTCCATGTTTTATCATGGTTATTTAAAATGGCTTAGCGGAGCTGAAGGGCTCTACAAAGTAGGGACTATGTTAGCACCTTTAGGCGTATCCGGTGGTTATGAGATGCTAGGCACTATGGCAGCACTTGCAGAAATGATTGGTGGTATTCTCATTGCTGTAGGATTATTTACACGTATTGGTGCTATTCTAGTTGTAGGTACTTTAGCAACTGCGACTATTGTGAGTTTGAATGGTAGTTTCTTTAGCTGGGATTACCCATCTCAATTAGGCTTTGGTGCACTTATGTTATTCTTCGCAGGTGCAGGTCGCTATAGCCTAGATAAAGCTTTATTTAAATAATTAGGAAATTAGAATAAAAGACTCATCGGCTGATGAGTCTTTTATTTATGTAGAGAGGTTGTTATGAACACAAAAACTGTTCCCTTTACGGCTGAACAATTAGAAAATATTATTGCCCAATATCCAACACCATTTCATATTTACGATGAAGAAGGTATCATTGAAAATATGAAATCTTTCATCGATGCATTTTCTTGGAATAAAGGGTTTAAACAATATTTTGCTGTAAAAGCGACTCCAAATCCATATATTATGCGTGTGTTACAAAAACTTGGGGTAGGTGCAGACTGCTCTTCCTTGGCAGAGTTGATGCTATGCGAAAAAGTGGGCATTACAGGTCATGACATTATGTTCACATCTAATGACACACCATATGTGGAGTATAAAAAAGCACTTGAAATGGGTGCAATTATCAATCTTGATGATATTACACATATCGAATATTTAGAAAAAAATCATGGCTCTTTGCCAGATACATTCTGCGTGCGTTATAATCCGGGTTCTTTAAAGGAAGGGGGCAATACAATTATTGGCCTTCCTGAAGAAGCTAAATATGGTATGACACGCGAACAAATATTTGAAGCGTATAAACAATTACAAGCTAAAGGTGTAAAACACTTTGGTATTCATACAATGGTTGTTTCTAACGAACTTGATATTGACGGTTTAGTTGGTACAGCAGAGCTTTGCTTTAATCTTGCTGTAGATATTAAAAATGAACTTGGTATCAATGTTGAGTTTATCGATCTTGGTGGTGGTGTAGGTGTAGCTTATAAACCAGAACAAACACCAGTAGACTTCCGCGCATTAAGTAAGGGTGTAGAAGAAGCGTATAATCGGATTTTAGTAGCTAATGGACTTAATGATGTAGCATTGGCTTATGAATGTGGGCGTATGGTAACAGGTCCATTTGGTTACCTTGTTTCTACTGCTATTCATAAAAAAGATATTTATCGTCATTACATCGGTTTAGATGCTTGTATGGCAAATCTTATGCGTCCGGCGTTGTATGGCTCTTATCATCACATTACCGTAATGGGGAAAGAAAATGATCCCAAGGATCATGTATATGATGTAACAGGCTCCTTATGTGAAAATAATGATAAATTTGCTATTCAACGAGAGCTGCCAAAAATTGATATTGGAGATCGTGTCATCATTCACGATGCTGGTGCACATGGACATTCTATGGGTTTCAATTATAATGGTAAATTACGTTCTGCAGAGTTATTGCTACATAAAGATGGCTCTGTTACACAAATTCGTCGTGCTGAAACATATGATGATTTGTTTGGCACTCTCGATTTCTCCAACCTATAATTTAATATTGAGAATCGAATAGGATGAGAATTAATATTAATAAAAACCTATCAATATATGTAATACTTGATATTCTTTTAATTCCTGTATATTTTAGTAGGAATATCTTGCTATCATTTAGATAAGAATGTATAATAATTGTAGATTGTTATGCACATACTTGCTAAGTTGGCGAGAATTACGGCGGTATTCACGTTAGTGCGTACCGCCTTTTTATATGTGTCAGTATATACGTTTTACATATAACGATTGTATGCCTCGATATTGAGGATACATAATAAAAAGGAGTGAACATTTTGGCTGAATTACTTCAGATAAAAGATTTAAAGGTATCTGTTGAAGAGAAACAAATCTTGAAAGGTATTGATTTAACAATTAATAAAGGTGAAATTCACGTTGTAATGGGCACAAATGGTGCAGGTAAGTCTACACTTGCTAATGCTATCATGGGTAACTCTACATATACTGTAGACAGCGGCTCCATTATTTTTGATGGTAAAGATATTACAGAAGATGCAGTAAACGATCGTGCAAAAGCGGGTATTTTTATGTCCTTCCAAAATCCAATTTCTATTCCTGGTATTACTGTAGAAAACTTCATTCGTACAGCTAAATCCACAATTACTGGTGAAAATGTACGTGCATTATCTTTCAAAAAAGAATTGAAAGAAAAAATGGATGAATTATCCTTTGATTTATCTTATGCGCAACGTTATGTAAATGAAGGCTTCTCTGGTGGTGAACGCAAGAAAAATGAAATTCTTCAAATGTCCATTTTGAATCCTAAATTGGCTATTCTTGATGAAACTGATTCTGGCCTTGACGTAGATGCGGTTCGTATCGTATCTGAAGGTGTACAACGTTTCCATAACGAAAAAAATGCTGTATTAATCATTACTCATCATAACCAAATTTTACAAAAACTAAAACCAGACTATGTTCATGTGTTGATCAATGGCAAGATTGTTAAAACTGGTGATGCTTCTCTTGTACGTGAAATCGAAGAAAAAGGTTACGACGCATACAAAGCATTAGCATAGGAGGCACAATGGAAGAAAGAAAGAAAACCCAAGTCGCGGATATGGACCGTGGTGTCTATGATATTAAGAATGACTTTGAATATTCTTATATTTCTGATGCCGGTTTAACAGAAGATATTATCCGTGAAATTTGGTCTAATAAAAATGAACCTGAATGGATGCTTGACTTCCGTTTGAAATCTTTAGAAATCTACAATCGTATGGGTATTCCAAACTGGATTCCTGATATTTCTGGCTTAGATATGGCTAACATCCATACTTATGTTAAGCCTAAAGTAGATATGAAAGAAAACTGGGATGAAGTTCCAGAAGAAATTAAAAGTACTTTTGACCGCTTAGGTATTCCAGAAGCGGAAAAAACATCTCTAGCTGGTGTTGGTGCTCAATATGATTCTGAAGTTGTTTACCACAGTATTCAAGAAGATCTTGTTAAGCAAGGTGTTATCTATACTGATATCGAAACAGCATTACATGAACATGAAGAAATCGTAAAAAAATACTGGATGACATTAATTCCACCTACAGACCATAAATGGGCTGCTCTTCACGGTGCCGTTTGGTCTGGTGGTTCCTTCGTATACGTTCCTGCAGGTGTACAAGTAGAGATTCCATTGCAATCTTACTTCCGTTTGAATGCACCAGGTGCTGGTCAGTTCGAACATACGATGATTATCGTAGAAGAAGGGGCTAAATTGCACTTTATCGAAGGTTGTTCTGCTCCTAAGTATGATGTGTCTAACCTTCATGCAGGCGCTGTTGAACTGTTCGTTAAAGATAATGCTACATTGCGTTATTCTACAATTGAAAACTGGTCCAAAAACATGTACAACCTTAACACAAAACGTTGTGTGGTAGGTAAAGGTGGTACTATTGAGTGGGTATCTGGTTCCTTCGGTTCTAGAGTATCTTGCTTGTATCCAATGAGTATCCTTAATGGTGAAGGTGCACATGCTGAATTCACAGGTGTAACATTTGCTGGTGAGGGCCAATTCCTTGATACTGGTTGTAAGGTAGTTCATAATGCTCCTTACACAACTAGTAATGTAAACTCTAAATCTATTTCCAAATCCGGTGGTGCTGCTATCTACCGTGGCCTTTTGAAAATTGGTCCTAAAGCAGAACATTCTAAAGCGACTGTATCTTGTGAATCCTTGATGCTTGATGCTGAGTCTCAATCTGATACAATTCCAGCTATTATCGTAGAAAACGATAATGTGGATTTAGGTCATGAAGCTAAAATCGGTCGTATTTCCGACGAAGCAATTTTCTATCTTATGACTCGTGGTATTAGCGAAGAAGAAGCTCGTGCGATGCTAGTTCGTGGTTTCGTAGAGCCAATCTCTAAAGAATTGCCACTTGAATATGCAGTAGAAATGAACAATCTAATCAATCTTGAATTAGAAGGTTCTATCGGTTAAGGAGGAATTATGAGCGAATTACTATTTAATGAACTCCCTAGACCGACATTCAGATGGTTGCGCGTTAATCATACTGTAAGCTCTCTAGCTGGAGAAGATACAGCGGTACAATCCATCGCTGTGGAAGCTAATAAAGATATACTTTCACCATTACCTGTTGGTACAGCATTACTAGATGGTAATTATGAAGGTGCTAATAAAGAAGCTGTTCATGTATTAGTTGAAAAAGCGGAAGGCTATGCTATCAATGTGCCTGCTAAGGCGAAAGAAGTTGTAGGCATCCGCATTGATGCTAATGCTCGTGTGGCAAACCGTTTCCAATTTATCGTTGGTGAAGGTGCTGAGCTAGAAGTACAATTCTATGTAACTGGTTCTGGCGATGCATTGACAAATGTTAGCTATTTAAACGAATACGATGTGAAAGAAGCTGGTAAGGTTGTAGTAAAAAAGGTAAATCTTTTGCCTGAACATGTACAACATATCGAGCATCGATACACTAAATTAGAAGAAAAAGCAGATGTAGAATACATCAATATTGAAATTGGTGGCAGTGAAAACATCTTGAATTACTATCATGATTTAGTAGGTCAAGAATCCCGTATGGTTCATGACATTACTTATCTTGGTAATAAAGAGCAAAAATTTGATATTTCTATGGTTATGAGTCATGGTGGTAAAAAATCATTTAGTGATATTCATACCTTAGGTGCTCTTAGTGGCAATTCTAAAAAATCCTTCAGAGGGACCCTTGATTTCCTTAATGGAGCAACAGCTTCTGAAGGTGCGGAAGAAGATACTTGCTTATTGTTAGATCCAACTGTAAAATCTGTTTCGTTACCACTTTTATTGTGTAAAGAAGATAATGTAGTTGGTAATCATGCAGCAAGTGCAGGCCAAATTGATCATAATAAATTGTTCTATATCATGAGCCGTGGCTTTAGTGAAGTAGAAGCAAAACATATCATTGTTGAATCTATGATTCGACCTATTATTGATCGCATTGGTGATGAAACGATTGAAGAAGCAGCGTTAGCAGCTGTACGTAATAAAATTTAAAGAGGCGTTTTTATGAGACCAATTGCAGAAGCATACAAAGACTTTCCTATATTACATAAAGAGCATAATGGGCATCGTGTTATCTATTTAGATAGCGGTGCTACTGCACAAATTCCACAGTCCGTAATTGACCGTGTTGTGGAACATATGACACAACGTAATGGTAACCCACATCGTGGTTCTCATATTTTAGCCATTGAAGCATCTGAAGACTATGAAAATGCACGGGATCGCGTAGTTGAATTTATCAATGCTCGTGAACGCGAAGAGGTTATATTTACACGTAATAGTACGGAGTCAATGAACTTGATTGCCCACAGCTATGGCCTTCATAATGTGAAAAAAGGTGACAAGATTGTCATTACTGTTGCTGAACATCATGCGAATCTTGTAACATGGCAATATGTGGCAGAACAGACGGGGGCAACCTTAGAATACATGTATCTTGATGAACATGGGCACTTAAAAGATGGTGAAATCAATAAAATTGATGAAAAGACTAAAATTGTTGCTTTCGCTCATGTTAGTAACGTGCTTGGTATGGAATTCCCAGTAAAAGAATTAACTGAGAAGGCTCACTCTGTAGGTGCTATTGTTGTTCTAGACGGTGCTCAATCTACACCTCATAAAAAAATTGACGTACAAGCATTGGATTGCGATTTCTTCGTATTCTCTGGCCATAAAATGTGTGCATCTCAAGGGATTGGTGTACTATACGGTAAACGTGAATTATTAGAAGCTATGCCTCCATTTCTATTGGGTGGAGATATGATTGAGTATGTAAAAGAACAAACTGCTACATTCAATGAGCTTCCATATAAGTTTGAGGCAGGTACTCCAAATGCTGATGGTGCCGTTTCCTTGCATGCAGCTATTGATTATTTGGAATCCTTTGGAATGGATGCTATAGAAGCCTATGAAGAGGAGTTAGTAGCTTATATTCTTCCTAAGATTGTTGAATTGCCACATGTCCATGTTATTGGTTCTCAAAATCCTAAGGAAAAACATGGCGTAATTGCGTTCACTGTAGATGATGTACATCCTCATGATGTAGCTACAATTTTGGATTCTAAGGGCATTTGTGTTCGTTCCGGTCACCACTGTGCACAACCATTAGGTGCATTCTACAATGTATCTGCATCTACTCGTTTAAGTATGTACTTATACACTCGCAAGGAAGATTTAGACGCATTCCTTGAAGTATTAAAGACTGTTCGTTCAGTAATGGGTTTTAAAGATTAGGAGAATTACCACTAATGGAAATGGATCAATTATATACGGAACTTATTTTGGAACATAACCAAGATAAACGTAATAAACATGAGTTAACTGAATTCACAACTTCTGAACATGGTCATAACCCTAGTTGTGGTGATGATCTAACATTACAACTCAATGTAGTAGATGGTATCATTAAAGATGCTGCATATACAGGTTCTGGCTGTGCTATTAGCCAAGCATCTGCATCTATGATGATTGATATTATTAAGGGCAAATCCGTTGAGGAAGCGCTTCGTTTGGTTGAAATTTTCTTAGGTATGATTAAAAAAGAGATTACCGATGAAAATGAGTTAGAAGAATTAGAAGATGCTATGGCTCTACAAAATATTTCTAACATGCCAGCACGTGTAAAATGTGCAGTTCTTGCATGGCATACATTGAAAGAGGCTTTAAAGAAATAATATGAAGAAAACGATATTATTTGATTTAGATGGAACTTTAACTGACTCTCAAGAAGGTATTCTTAAAAGCATTAAATTTGCATTGGAACATTTCGGTTATACTGTACCTGATGAAGAAACATTACAATTGTTCTTAGGACCACCATTGGTAGATGCTTTCCAAGAACATTGTGGTATGACTTTTGAGCAAGCCGAAGAAACATACTTCAAGTTTCGTGAGCGGTATGGAACAATTGGTAAGTTTGAAAATACAGTATATCCAAATATTGTAGACTTATTGGCTAAATGCAAAACTGAACAATATACTATAGCTGTAGCTACTGCAAAACCAGAACATTATGCTAAAGATATTCTTGATCACTTTGAATTGACACCATACTTTGATGTTATTGTTGGTGCTAATTACGAAGCGGGATTGTTACACAAAAAAGAAATTCTTGAAAAAGCTCTCACGCTATGTGGTAACCCGTTAACTGATGAAAATGGTCGTCGATTGACATTCATGGTTGGAGATCGTAAGTACGATGTAGAAGCAGCTAATGAACTTGGCTGTATCTCCATCGGTGTTACCTATGGTTACGGTACGGAATCTGAGTTAAAAGAAGCGGATGCCGAATATATCTGTGATGATGTTGATGAGATTGCTGATGTTCTCAATCTTGAAGAAATGATGGTTCGTAGATAAGCTGTCTATAGATAAATCACATATTAACCTAAATAAAAAGCTAGAGGATTTTCTCTAGCTTTTTTGTATGTCTATTTGTTCTTTATATTGTTATGATATGGATATAGTGATATAACAATAATATTTTCATCTAATAAAAAGGACTAACCATGAACTGCACCCCAAAAATTGGACACAATTTTTGGAGGTGCAGTTCAAATAGGTTAGTCCTTTTAGGTTATTTTTTTAGGCCACTTTTTTTAGCTAACGTTTTGATAACCTTAGCACTTTGTTTTTT
>CABQQJ010000016.1 GCA_902466275.1 uncultured Veillonella sp.
ATGAAACGCTTACTTTCAAAGCGGGCAATAACATGATGGTTAGCCATGCTGGTAAAACAATTAGCTATGCTGTAAATCCAGAGCTTACAGATATGAAATCTGCTACATTTAAAGATGCAGCGGGTAATACAACTATAACAAATGGTAATGGCATGACAATTACACCAGGTAGTGCAAATCCTAACAACCCTAATGTAGGTCCTGTATCCTTGACTAAGGATGGCCTCAATAATGGTAATAATCAAATTAAAGGTGTAGCACCTGGTTCTGATGATACAGATGCTGTGAATATTGGTCAGTTGAAAGCATCTAATGCAAAAATGGGTGATGCTATTGGTCAAGTAGCAGGTGAAGTACAACGTGTAGGTGCTCATGCAGCAGCGATGGCCGCGTTGAAACCAATCCAATATGATCCATTGGAACCAACTCAAGTTATGGCTGGTGTTGGTAACTATCGTGGTGAAACAGCAGCTGCCCTCGGTCTTGCACATTATACGAACGAAGACACAATGTTTAACGTTGGCGTATCTCTTGGGGCAAACCGCAACATGGTAAATGCTGGTGTAACTCACAAATTTGGCTCTAGCCCAGAAAAGAAAAATATTCCAGATCGTTACAAAGCAGGCCCTATTAGCTCTGTGTATGTAATGCAAGATGAAGTATCTAGTCTCAAAAAAGAAAATAGTGAACAAAAAACTGTAATCGCAGATCAAGCGGCTCGTTTAAATTCGTTAGAGGCTGAAAATGAGCGTCAACGTCAAGAATTAGCTGAAACTAAACAAGGTTTAGAAGACTTGCGTGCAGCAGTAAACCAATTGTTGGCGTCCAAAGGTTGATAATTGATAATTGATTTCACAGAATAGACTGATATAATATTTTCTAAAAATAAAAGAACCTCTTATATACTGATATACCTAGTAGGGTATATTCGGATACTATAAGAGGTTCTTTTTTGCAATTTTGATATAGATTATTAAATATAATCATAATATATGAATGACTTTTCATATATTATTGTGATATAATACAGAAGATATTAGGAGTTAGATGTTAGCTCTACCTTGTACGATCTTGCATGAATAGGAGATACTATGTTAGACCGCATACAACGATGGCTTTCCATAGATTCTATGTTGCCTGTTGCAGAACGATTAGGCCCTGTAGGGACTACAAAGCAGCTATATGGTAATTACTTGAAAATAGCTTGGCCAGCTACATTACAAGGCTTGATGTTACAATTTATGACTGCCATTGATTTGGCGATGGTTGGTGCCTTAGGTGCGTCAGCTCTTGCTTCGGTAGGCATTATGGGTCAACCTGAGATGGTAATGCTCATCTTTTGTCGAGCCTTATCCATTGCTGTGACGGCAATTATAGCTCGTCGTCATGGTGAAGGCGATGTAGATGGTATGAATGCCGTACTCAAGCAATCTATTTTATTGAATTTTTTAATTTATGTACCGTTATTATTGATATGTTTCTTGAACTTAGAGCATATTCTACGTTTTACGGGTGCTGAAGATGGCTATATTGAAACAGCCGTTTGGTATGGTCGTTTCATAGTTATTAGCTTAATATTTCAGTCCTTTAGCCAAATCGTAGGGGCTGCACTCATTGGATATGGTAACACTAAAGTTATTTTTAAATCTAATGTAGTAGGGAATATTTTGAATACGATAATGAATTTCTTCTTGATTTATGGTATTGGTTTCTTCCCTGAACTTGGCGTTATGGGGGCAGGTGTATCCACTATGATCAGTAGTGCTATTATTGCATTATTGTTGTTGCGTACGATTTCACAACATACTTCTACTGGATTAACATTGCGCCATCCGTCGAAATGGACTTTTGAAAGGCCCGTATTACATACAATGTTTCATGTCGGTGGCAGTTCTTTAGGAGAACAGTTCTTTGAGCGATTCGGTATGTATACATACACTATGATTGTTGCTTCCTTAGGTGCGGTACCTTTAGCAGCACATTACGTATGTATGAATTTAATGGATATATTTTACTATTTTGCGATGGGTCTTGGATTTGCAGGTGCATCTCATACTGGGCAAAGTCTGGGACACAAACGACCAGATATTGCACGTACTTATGGTAAAATTGGTGCTCGTATTGGTTTAGTCGTGGGCCTTGTAAGTGCATTAATCTTTATTGGTCCTGGTGATTTTTTAGTACAGTTATATACTCGTGAAAGTGATGTTGTCACACTTTCAGCCACTTTGATGGGCATTATGGCTATCGCTGCATTCCCTCAAGCATTACAGCAAGTGTATTCCGGTGTGTTGAAAGGGGCAGGAGATACATATTACATCATGAAATATTCTCTTGTAAGCGTAGCAATCATTCGTCCTATTATTACTTATTTATTGTGCATTACACTAGGTTTAGGACTTTTTGGGGCATGGTTATCTTTGTGCTTCGATCAGTCTCTAAGATTATGTTGTTCTTATTTGAGATTTATTCGAGGAACATGGCAACATAAGGTTGTTTAATGAGATGTAAATTCTTTTTCACATTGAAAGTTTTAGAAGGATTCATGAAAAAGAAGTGAATAAACTCTTGTCTATTAAAAATTTTTGATGTACAATACGTAATGTGAAAAAAATGACACATTGGGGAATGTGTTATCTGACCAGAAACTTCTGATTTCACGTATATATGTAAGGGATATACATATGAAATGATAAAAGCTTCCTTAGTGCATAAGGGAGCTTTTATTCGTTCAATTATAGTTAGATCTATTAGTATATATAATAATGATTTTGATGAACTTATAAGACCAGTAATTTTATTATTGTTAGAGAATCTTAAAAAAGATAAATAGTATTATAATTACGGGAATGTAATATGTGTAGAGAATCGCAGTAATTAGGCAATAGAGAGGGTTTAAATATTTATATTTATAATATTTATCGATAGATATAACTAAAAATTCATCAAATATTCATGAAGAATGTTGAATTATATTGAAAAAATGTGTAAAATATAAGCATATTATTACCAAAGCCTAAGTATTATAAGGGCTGTTTTTGGAGGGAATTATAATGAATAAAAAATTATTAGCTTTATTGGCAGTTGCTGCTGTAGGTGTGTCCGTAGCAGGTGCAACTCCTCAAACTCAATTCAATAAAGGTGAGTTTCAAGTTGATCTTGGTGCGTCTGATTCTAAAGCAAAAACTAAAGCTTGGACTTCTGATGCAAAATGGAACTTTGATGGTGGTTTGACTTATGCTTTGTCTGACAAAACTGCTGTTCAATATGGTTACCATGGTTTAAATTCCAAACATCTTGATACAAACATGCATGAAGTTAACTTGGTTCAATCCTTGAATAAAAACTTCGCAGTATATGGTGGTTATGCACGCATCCATAATAATGATGGTGATGGCACTAACAACATTGCACAAGCAGGTGTAATTGGTAAAGCTAACCTTGGCTCCAAAGTAGACGTTTATGGTAAAGCGGGTGTAGGGACTAAGAGAACTACTACTTGGGAAGCAGGTTTAGGTTATAAAGTTAACCAAGACTGGGATATTAATGCAGGGTATCGTTATATCAATACTAAACGTGATGATAAGTCCAATATTTCCTTCCAAGGTCCAGTAGTTGGATTATCTTACCGTTTTGGCGGTCACAAATCGGTAGCTCCTGTATACACTCCAGCGCCAGCTCCTGTATACACTCCGGCTCCAGCTCCTACTGTAGAAGCGCCTGCATATAAAACTCCTAAATTGGATTACTATGTACAATCTATCTACTTTGACTCCGACCAAGATGTTGCTCGTGCAGACCAATATCCAAACTTAACAGCTGCTGTAAATGCTGCTAACCAATATTCTCAAGACCAAGTTAAATTGATGGGTAACGCTGATACTGATGCAAACCCTCAATACAACATTGCTTTGTCTGAACGCCGCGTACAACATGTGGCTCAATATTTAGTTAACCATGGTGTATCTGCCGATCGTCTTATCGGTATTGCTAATGGTGATGTTAAACCAGTTGCAACTAACTCTACAGCAGCAGGTAAAGCTGAAAACCGTCGTGTAGACGTTTATATTCATCGCTAATCTCTAGACTAATCTAGATTAGGCCTACAATAAGTCCACCTTCAATCATGCTCTCTTGTTTATCGAGAATTCGAGCATGCGATAAGGTGGACTTTTGTGTTATACTAAAATTGCATACAATCCTAGGTCATACAATGTTCATTATGCTTTGGTAATGTATGCGATGTGAGAATCGTATAGTTATATAGGTGTAGCTTATTAATAGTGTTATGTGAAGTAGGTTATTATGAAAGAATTCAAATATTACAAACAGCTCATAGGAGCTATTATACTAGCGGGCATTATGATTATGATGGCACTACGTATAAGTGATATTGCTAGTGGTCTTGACGCTATCTTTACGGCCTTTGTTCCGCTCATTGTGGGTGCTTGTATTGCTTTCGTATTGGATATTCTAGTCGTTCGTTATGAACGATGGCTATGGCCTAAGTGTGACTCTGGATGGAAGTATAAAATACGTCGCCCGTTGAGTCTTTTGCTATCCTTTGTAACAATTAGTGTTATTGTGTATTTTATTGCTCGGATGGCTTTACCTCAATTGATTCATTCTATGTCGATTATTGTAGCTGCATCACCGCAATTGTATACGGATTTCCAAACATGGATGCAACATATTACAGAAACCATTCCAATGGCGTCG
Source organism: uncultured Veillonella sp. (assembly GCA_902466275.1). Classification (GTDB taxonomy): domain Bacteria; phylum Bacillota; class Negativicutes; order Veillonellales; family Veillonellaceae; genus Veillonella. The sequence goes on from CABQQJ010000016.1 coordinate 4,720, forward strand.
AATCAAACGATTATAGATGCCCTAAGTGGAGAGAATATTGCTAAATATACTCGTGAATGGGGGACAAAAGGTGGCACATATATTGTAAATGCAATGGGCACCGTATTGTCTTGGACTTTGAACATAGGTCTTGGCTTAATTTTTGCTGTTTATATGTTGCTTGATAAGGAACGCCTTATGTTACAAGGTAAACGTATATTAAAGGCTTATGCATCAGATGAGTGGGTAAGTCGAGTTAGTTATGTAACTCGTGTAGCAGTTCAAACATTCAGTAATTTTTTTGTAGGTCAGTTTATAGATGCCTTGGTTCTAGGCGTGATGGTAGGTATTACTTTATGGCTATTTAATATTGAATATGCTACAACGATTGCCTGTGTAATTGGTCTAACTGGTTTGATTCCACTATTAGGTATTTATGTTGGTGGTATCATTGGAGCCGTTATGCTACTTACTGTTAGCCCTATGGATGCTCTTATCTATGTAATTATTCTGGAGATACTACATCAAATTGAAAGTAACTTTATTTATCCTAAAATTGTAGGTAACTCTGTTGGATTACCAGGTTTGTGGGTATTTGCTGCTGTTATCGTAGGCGGTAGTTTGATGGGGGTTACTGGTATGTTGATCGGTGTACCTTTAGTGGCTACATGCTATAAATTGATTATGACTGATGTAGATGGACGACTTGCATCTAATGAAGGTTTATAGTATATTGTCTAAATGATATGACTATTTACATATTTTTCGTGTTGCTGAATATAGCATGAACTTATAGAAATTCTAGTGTACTAATAGTTTGATTAATAGAAACATGATATCTAGTAGGAGGATTATAATGAATAAAAAGTTGATTTCTATGGCATTAACGGGGGTATTAGCAGTGGGCATGTTATCCGTTGCTACACCAAGTGTGGCAGATGCACGCAAAACAAAGCCTGAAACAAGTACGGATATTTCTGTAAAACGTGCACCTGGCGAGTCCATAGTTATGACTATGAGCCAAATTGGAACTATTTTCCAAAATCGCTATCCTAATGCGGCACTTCATTCTGTAGAGCTCAACTCTAATGACTTGAACTATGGTTATAAAGTAGTTGGTTATAGTAAGTATCATCAGTACAAGATGAAAATTGATGTAATCACTGGTAATGCTTCTGATATGGAAGAGGGGGGCAAACCTAAGAAAGTTATTGGTGAGATTTTCAATAAAGATAAAGTTATTGAATCAACGCAAGCAGAACGTGTTGCAAAACAACAACTTGGAAATGATGCTGTTATGAAGGGCTGGAAAATTGAAGCTCATAATGGTAAAGTTTTATACTATGTGACTATGCATCAAGATGGTAAAAAAGTAGTTGTTACAGTAGATGCTGAGACAGGTGCTTATGTAGAACAATCTAAATCCTATAAATTACCACCTGAGCCAGATCAAGGCTTCGATGGTCGTAAAACAAATCTCGTTTGGGGTTCTGATATAGATATGGGCCGCTAACCTATCTATTGATGATTAATAAGAAAAGAGCCGAAGGCAATGCCTTTGGCTCTTTTTTGCGATTCCGATACTATAAAATATCGGTTGATAGTGCTCTTATGTTAGAATATTTTTTTTACAATAGATATGTTTGCAACAAAAGGACTGCGCCTAGGTTTAGTCCTTTTATTATTTATAACTATAGTTGTATTACCAACGATTTTCGTAGTACACTTGTGTCCACATGATAACCTCGACGAGGGATGGATGTGGGCTCATAGTTTCGCCTACAGTGATAACGGATCTAGGGTCCATTTCACGAGTAATACCTTTTTCACGTAAACGTTTAGTGCGTTCAGAAGCGATTTCTTCATTAATTGCTGTCAACGGAGTTACACCACTATTCATAAGGTTCACATAAGGCTGGAAGAGGATAGAGGCTTGAGGACCTACGACATGCATACCAAGGATATGGTTGGTGTCTTTATCTACTACAATTTTTACAAATCCATCGTTTACATCACCAGGGTTGATACCCATTGCATAGCCTTTTGCAGTGGAGGAGTAGAAGTTCTTCCCAACCCCTACATTGTAACCCGCTTTGATAGCTTCAGCCTCTGTGAGACCTACACTACCAATTTCAGGATAGGAGAAAGTAACTTTTGGTAATGTATCATACCTTGCCCAACGGTAATCATCTTCACTTGTTGCATAGAAGAGATTGTGAGCAATGATATCTGCTTCGTAGTTTGCACGGTGACGGAATGCCGGCTCCCCATTGACATCACCTAAAGCGTAGATACCATCAACGGATGTTTCTAAGAATTCGTTAGTTTTGATCCAGCCTTTAGGCCGTGTTTCAATACCAGTATTTTCTAGGTGAAGTTCTTCCACAGCTGGACGGATACCTGCAGCTACAAGGATTTCTTCAACTTTAGTTTCTGTAATTTCGCCAGTAGTACGATCTTTAGTAACTACCACTTTAAGGCCATCTTTTTGGCGGATTTCAACAGTGTCTTGGTTTAGAAGTACGTTAATACCACGTTCTCTGTAGTTGTTAAGCAAGTGTTCCGATATATCTGCATCTTCTTTAGGAACTAAACGTACATTATGTTGTAGAATTGTTACTTTTGTACCAGCGGAATCAAATACATGAGCGAACTCAACACCAATCGGACCCGCACCAAGTACAGCAAGGGATTTATATGGCTGTTTAGGGAATTTATCACCAAAGAGACTTTCACTAGTAAGGAAACCTGCCTCTTGAAGACCAGGTACATTCGGTACATTACTATAGCCACCAGTACCAAGGATAATTATAGGCGCTGTAATTTCTACAATGCCAGAACCATCGTTAAGATGGATGTTCATCACTGTATCAGATACAAAGCTTGCTGCACCACGATACACATCTACGTTGTCATAGGCATTGTAATAATCATAGATGCCTGCAGATTCGTCAATTTTATGCCAAGTACGCTTGGACACTGTGTCCCAGTCCATAGTAGCAGGTCCAACGTTAACGCCAATTTTTTTGAATTCTTTTGTTTCTTGAATTGCGTTAGCCACTGTAACCATAACTTTTGTAGGGATACAACCGCGAGTTAGGCATGTGCCACCAAATTTACCTTTTTCTATGATTGCCACTTTAAGGCCTTTTTTGAGCGCAGCATCAGCTACGATGGTTGCGCCGCCTGTACCAACTACAATAATATCGTATTGTTTCATGTTGATTCCTTTCTATTTATATCTATTAATAGTTATTATCATTAACTCTATTATAACATTATATTGAAGAAAATCAATATAGATGGCTGATTTTCTATCCATTGAGCACAAAAAAAGACGGTCCCGAAGGACCGCCTTTAGATGTTAGTTCCAGTTTTCGTGATAGCCACGTTTTGCATAATCTGCAGTAGCTGTGAAGAGAATATCTGTACTGGAGTTAAGTGCTGTTTCAGTGGAGTCTTGTAAAACACCGATGATGAAACCTACACCTACAACTTGCATTGCAATATCATTGGAGATACCAAATAGAGAACAAGCTAGAGGAATTAGAAGTAGGGAACCACCAGCAACGCCAGAAGCGCCACAAGCACCGATTGTAGCAATGACAGATAAAAGGATTGCTGTAGGGACATCTACAACGATACCAAGTGTATGTGCAGCAGCTAATGTCATGATTGTAATTGTGATCGCTGCACCACCCATGTTGATAGTAGCACCCAATGGAATGGATACGGAATACATATCAGGGTTAAGTTTTAAACGTTTTGCTAAATCAAGGTTAACAGGAATGTTTGCTGCAGAACTACGAGTAAAGAACGCATAGATAGCAGATTCACGCAAACATTTAAATACCAATGGATATGGATTGCGACGAAGGTATACAAAAGATAGAAGTGGGTTTACAACTAATGCTACGAAAATCATAGAACCAAGTAGTAATACGAGTAATTGGAAATAACCAATTAACGCTTCGATACCATTAGTAGCGATAGAGTCAGCTACGAGACCCATAATACCTAGAGGAGCAAAGCGGATAATCCAACCTACTACAGTTGTAATAGCTTGTGCGATGGATTCCATTACTTCT
>CABQQJ010000017.1 GCA_902466275.1 uncultured Veillonella sp.
ATATTCTGCGGGTTTAGCATGATATGTATCGATAGATACAGGAACAGTAGAGGTCTTCAAGACAGGTTCTATCAATAAAGAAAGACGTTCTATTTCTTCGTCCGTAGTCAAAGGTGTAGAACCTGGTCGTGTAGACTCAACGCCTAAATCGATAATATCTGCACCATCTTCAATCATTTGTTTCACATGAGCAGTAGCTGTCTCTGGTGTATTAAATTGCCCCCCATCAGAGAAGGAGTCAGGTGTACCATTGAGTATACCCATGATAAGGGTACGATCGCACAAAGATAAACTTTTGCCATCATTCCATGTATAATTTCTACGTTTAAACATTTGCCTGTCCTCCACCTAACATTGCCAACGCTTCATCCCTTACTGTACCTGTTTCAGCTAATACGCCTCGGCTTTCTAATGTAATTACCTTTGAATCTTGCTGCATAGTTCCTTTAATAAGCATACATAATTGAGTCGATGTAATACGAACAAAAACACCATGAGCAGATAAATCATTCATTATCGCATCTGCTAATTCAGATGCTAACCGCTCTTGTAATTGCGGTCTGCGACTGAGTATGTTAACAACATCTTGAAACTTACTGAGCCCTGCCACACATCCATCCTTGGGTTGATACACAATGTCTACAGTCCCAAAGAATGGCAATAAGTGGTGCTCACACATAGAATAAAAGGGAATACCTGTAACGGCTATAAGTCCCTTGTAATCAGTGCTAAACGTTTCACCCCATACCGATTTTGTTTCGACTCCTACGCCACTAAATAACTCACTATATAATTCTGTTACACGACTTGGTGTCTTTTCTAACTCTGGTGCCTCTGTATCAACAGATAAAGCCTCTAAGAATTGCTTTATCCCGTCATTTGCACGTTGATTCATCGGTCCTCCTAAACAATCTTTGTCGTCCAATCTTCAATATTCCAAATATCCGTAACCCAATCTTGATAGAATTCAGGCTCATGACTTACCAATATAATTGTACCTTTAAAATCACGTAGTGCACGGCTCAGCTCTTCTTTTGCATATATGTCTAAATGGTTAGTCGGTTCGTCTAGGACCAACACATTGTACTTATTCTGCATGAGCTTACATAGGCGAACCTTTGCATTCTCACCACCAGATAATACGCGCATTTGAGACGTAATATGTTCATTTGTAAGGCTACAACGAGCTAATGCTGCACGCACCTCTGCATTGGTCATAGCCGGATATTCATTCCAAATATAATCTAGCGCTGTTTCAGAGTTAGATGGTGTATCCTCTTGAGCAAAATAGCCAACTTGTAAGAACTCACCTTTTACCAACTCACCACTAACAGGCTTTAATAGACCTAAAATAGTCTTCAACAACGTTGTTTTACCTAAACCATTGACACCGCGAATAGCAATTTTTTTGTTTCTTTCAATTTGAAAGTCTACTGGTCTAGTTAACGGTTCATCATAACCTAATTGTAAGCCAAAAGCCTCTACAATGAAGCGGCTTGGTGTACGACCTTCTTTAAAGCCAAAGGTAGGCTTGATATACTCTTTTGGTTTTTCCAAAATTTCCATTTTCTCCAAGCGCTTAGCTCGAGAATTGGCCATGCCACGCGTTGCAACGCGAGCTTTATTACGTTGGATGAAGTCCTCCATACGCTCAATCTCTTGTTGTTGACGCTCATAAGCCTTGGCAGCTTGTGCCTTTTTCACTTCGTAAGCAGCTTGGAACTGATGATAATCGCCAGTATAACGCGTTAAGACCGCTTGCTCGATATGATAAATAACATTAACTACAGAATTTAAGAACTCCATATCATGAGAAATCAGGATAAAAGCATTTTCGTAGTTTTGTAAATAGTTTTGCAACCATTGAATATGCTCTACATCAAGATAGTTTGTCGGTTCGTCTAAGAGCAAAATAGTCGGTTTCTCTAGTAATAGTTTTGTGAGCAAAACCTTGGTACGTTGACCACCGCTGAGCTCTGTTACATCTCGATCTAAGCCGATATCCATAAGTCCCAATCCGGCAGCGGTACGCTCAATAACCGCATCAATTTCATAGAACCCACGTTGCTCTAGAATTTCTTGCCATTCCCCAACTTGTTCGAGAAGCTTATTCATTTCATCTTCGGATACATCACCCATACGATTATACGCATCGTTAATGTTTTGCTCCATAACGAACAAATCATCGAAAGCCCGTTGTAATACATCGCGAATAGTCATGCCCTTTTCGAGCACTGCATGTTGATCCAAATAACCTACTGTTACTTGGTTGGACCATTCAATTTTACCTTCATCAGGAGGAATTTTACCTGTAATGATATTTAGGAATGTAGACTTGCCTTCGCCATTGGCACCAATGAGGCCTACATGTTCGCCTTTTAATAGGCGGAATGATGCATCATCTAAAATTTGTCGCGCTCCAAAACCATGGGTTACATTTGAAACGGTTAAAACACTCATATCTATCTCCACCGGAATAAAAGCCGTCTTGTTGAAGACGGCTTGTTTCATACTTACTTAAATATTATATCTATTGTACCTTTTTGACCTCTATATGTCAAAAATTGAACTTACTTACACATCGCATAACGCAAGGCTACAACAGCCATAATCTTAGCACCCTTAATCGCTTGGTCTAACCCATAGTCAGATCCAGCAGCACAAGTAAATTCTGGCGTATGCGCTTCTAAACCTAATCCAATCTGCAAGGTAGGCTGTGCTGTTGGTACTTCGTAAGACACATTACCTACATCAGTACTACCATCCGCCTCATCATCAGGCAATATACGTGGGCTTTCACCAAATTCAGTCATCACATCTTTAAAGAGATTTAATAACTGTTTATCTTGACGCATATCCTTAAAGAGTGGCTCATAGTGATGCATCTCAACTTGAGCTCCATAGGATGAACCGATTTCTTGGGCTGCCTCTTTAATAGCCGGCAAAATAATACCTTCTAAATCATCCACTGTACTACCACGAACAGTCATACGAATCGTAGCCTTTGGTGTAACCACATTTGGTGCCGTACCTGCCTCTGTAAAGATGGCACCTACAATAGCACCTTTAGGAAAGGTCTTTTTTAAATCTTTTACCCTTTGATATAAGTCTACCGCACAATCTAAGGCATTAATTCCTGAATCTGTTAAGGATGCAATATGACAAGAACGTCCATGGAACGTAACCTCTAGAGGATGTGTCGCCAATGATGTACCTCCCACCTCATTTTCTCCACCTGGATGAATGATAAGTGCTGCCTCATAGCCTTTAAAAAGACCGGCTTCTGCCATATATACCTTACCACCGATAGTTTCCTCTGCAGGGCACCCAAAGAATGTTGTACCCCAATCCTGTGGTGCACTTTGACTAAAAGCAACAGCAGCACCTAAGCTCATCATAGCAATAAGGTTATGACCACAGCCGTGGCCTAGTTCCGGTAACGCATCATATTCACCTAAGAAGGCTATTTTATGCCGTGCAGTACCGTTATAGTCGCCCCGTAACGCTGTTTGTAACTCTGGCCGATTAGTTAGACTTACATGAGATATAAAATTATGTGTTTCTAAGAATTGGTGAATTACCTTTACTGCTTTATGCTCATTCAAGCCCAATTCAGGATTATCGTGTAAATATATGGAAACTGCACGCAATTCCCGTGCCATACTATCTATGATGGCACAGGCGCGAGCCTCTCGTTCTTGTAGTGTCATAACTCCCCTTGTTATTATCTAATATCTTATTACCTATTATTTTATTACCTAATATCACGGTAACTACTATTTTTATCTAATATCTATTTGCCTATTAAGTAAAATCGTTCATCCAAAAGCTCTTAACTATTTCGTATAAGGATGAACGATGATGGTATTAGAAATATATCTAAAGCTAATCGTCGCTCCTAGCGGTAATGTTTGATGTGGCGCCCCATGTCCCGTTGGCACATAGCATACAAAAGGATCTGGTAATTTTGGATTTCTATTTTCCTCCATATAGCGCAATGCTTCATAACCTAAATCGTAATCACGCTCATCTTCATCTCCTTCACAATCTGTAAAGGTACCAATGACTAAGCCTTTAATACGGCTCAAAAAACCGCTGAGTCGAAATTGTTGTAACATGCGATCCAGCTTATAAGGAGCCTCCCCTACATCTTCAATAAATAGTAAGGTATCTTCCCATGATTCATTCTCTAAAAAATAAGGCGTTCCCGATAACATGGATACCATCGTCATATTACCACCTCGTAAAATACCCTCACCGAGTTCTGTGCCAATCGCACCTCGGGGAGGCTCTGGCAAGGGTTCTATAACTTTTAATTTGCCTTCTAAAGCATTAAATAGCGTATCAATATCTGACTTACGGTCTAATTTAAAATCTACCCCCATAGGTCCATGATAAGTAATGAGGCGGCTATATCGATTAATAGCCATATGAAGTGCTGTACAATCACTATATCCAACAAAAGCCTTCCGATACTTACGAATCGCTTTATAATCTAATAAATCTAAATAGCGCATCGTGCCATAACCACCGCGCAAGGCAAGAACCGTATCACAAGGAGCCACAGTCATCATGTATTGAAATTCTACGGCTTGCTCCTCAGGTGTGCCTCCATATAGCCCCTTTCTCCTTGCACTTTCACCTACAAGCACCTTATAGCCTTTAGCCTTACAAATTTCTTCTATTCTATGTAAATCTTCATCGCTAGCACTAGCAGGTGCCATAATACCTATGGTCATCCCCGATGCCAAACGTTTTGGTTCAATCCAGTCCATATATCCTCAGAAAATACCTGTTAACTTATAATATATTAATATTCCCATACAACAAAAGACGTACACAAGGTGTACGTCTTAAGTGTATCTTATTTGTATGCTTTTTTAAAGTCAACAAGTCCCAATGTGGTCCAGAAATAATTTTGAATTGTTCCGTTTGTCACATATGGTTGTGTTGTAAAGTACAACGGCATAACAAGAGATTCATCAAAAATCATCTTTTCTGCTTCATGCATCAACGCATCACGAGCAGCCCCATTTGGAGTTGTACGAATGCGAGCAATCAACTCATTATACTCATCACTATGGTACTGTCCATCATTATCTTCAGCAGAGAATACCTCTAAGAAGTTTTGTGGATCGCTATAATCGGCAACCCAAGAAGCGCGAGCTACTTGGTACTTGCCAGCTTCACGGTCTGCTAAGAATACCTTTGTCTCTTGATTTTGTAAGCGTACATCAGCATCAAAAGCATTTACCCATGCATCTTGAATCGCTTCGGCAATAGATTTATGCAACTCACTTGTATTATACAAAATCGTAATTTGTGGCAATGGACGATTCTTACCATAGCCAGCCTCTTTAAGGATTTCCTTGGCTTGCTCTACATCTTCGTATACGAGATAACTACCAGCTTCACGGAAGTCTTCACGGCCATTGCTTTCGAGCATACCATATGGTACAAACGCATAAGCTGGTTCTTTACCGCCTCTAACAATATTATTAACAATGTTAGCACGGTTGATAACCATAGAAAAGGCTTTACGCACATTTGGATCTGTGAAAGGTTCTGCTTTCACATTGAATACGTAATAGTAGTTACCAAGCATAGGGCCAATATGTAATAGGCCTGCTTCTTCTAAACGTTTTTGATCCGCTACAGGAGGCTCAACAGTCATATCAGCTTCGCCACCTTCAACTAAGGTGAGACGCGTACTTTGAGACTCACTAATAGGCCAATTCATTTTCTCTGTTTTCACAGATTCTGCATCCCAATAGTTAGGATTCTTAATAAAATCCATTTCCCCATTATGCTTCCAAGAAAGCAAGCGGTATGGACCATTGGATACTATAGTTTCCGCATTAGCTGCCCAATTTTCATGAGCCTCTACTGCTTTTTTGCTCACTGGATAATAGCTATGAGACGCTAATAGTTTCAAGAAATAAGCTGTTGGATTTTCTAAGGTAACTACCAATGTATCGTCATCGATGGCCTTAACACCAACATCTTCTGCTTTAGCGTCGCCACTATTAAAGGCTTCGCCATTTTTTAATACATATAACATATATGCATTGTCCGCATGGACTTCAGGGTCTAATACGCGTTTCCAAGCGTATTCAAAGTCATAAGCCGTCAAAGGCTCTCCATTAGACCATTTCAAATTAGGTCGTAAGTGGAAGGTATACTCACGGCCATCATCGGAGATTTCCCAATTTTTAGCAAGTGCTGCTTCTGGTTCACTTTCATCATTCAAACGAACTAGACCATCGAATAATTGAAGTTGAACCGTAGCCTCCGGAGAGGTAGTAGACTTTGCGGGATCCAATGTGGATGGTTCCTGCTCAATAACATAGCGGATTGTGTGTTCATCGATTGGTTGAACACCACGAGGGTACCCAAATACGAATAAGAGTACGCTCACCCCTAGAGCGAGGACCATGAGTTTTAACAAGTTTCGTTTATCCATCATGGCAATGCTTCCTCTACAAATTCTTTCATGATGCGCCCAACTTGAGCGCCTAACTCTTTACCTCGGTCATTATCAATATCGCTCATCAAAAGGATAAAGCAAAAATGACCTCTAAACGTTTCCAATATGCCCCCATCATGCTCTACGCGATCAAGGGATCCTGTTTTATGGTGAAAGCGTATGCCTTCTCCCCAGTAAAATGGTAAGATATCACGGAATTGTTGGCGACCTAAAATATTCCACATTTCTCGGCCATAAGCATCTCTATCACGATATTCAAAAATATGTTTATACAGACGAGCTAGTGACATGGCTGTAATATAATTATCACGCCCTTCAACCAAGGCGTTAAGGTCCATCATCATGCGATTAAGCTCCATCTCATCCAGGCCAAGCTTTTCCGCTCGAGCATTGATATTTTCCATTCCAAGCACTGTGATGAGTAGATTTGTCGCAATATTATCACTAAGAACCATCATGAGACGGCACAACTCAAGATAGGTAAAACTATGTTTACCTACTAACTCTTGTAGTGCACCGCCACCTTCAACGCGTGGAGTTCTAGATAAAGGAACGGTATCATTAATGTCCAATTGCTCAGTACGAGCTAAATGAAAGACATATTCCATGATAAGTACCTTAATTAAACTCGCACTAGAATGTACAGTATTTTCACCTCTAGCTGCGATGAGTATTGGTTCCTCTTCATCATCAAATTGTAACACTGCATAAGATATATTTCCTGCTGGGGCCAATTCTTTAATGACTGTATCTAGTTGATGTTCCAGGGACTTGCCAACAATTAGTTTTTCCATACTATTCTCCCATTATATGTGCCAGCATGCGATGCGGCGATCTGCCCAATCACGAAGAGGTGGACGTTCTGCAAAGCAACGACCCTCTGCTTCTGGACATCGACCACTAAACAAACAACCTTTCGGTGGGTCTAGTGGATTTGGTGGGTCCCCTTTAAGAGGTGCTCCAATTGGAGCATGTGGTATAACAGGACCATTTAAGGCCGTCAAAGCACGAGTGTAAGGATGTTGTGGAAATTCGTATAAATCCAGTGCTGGACCTTCTTCCATAACAGCACCTAAGTACATAACAACCATGCGATGACTAATGTAGCGCACCATATTTAAATCATGAGAAATAAAGAGGTACGAAATACCATGTTGTTCTTGTAACCGTTCTAGTAATGTCATAATTTGCACTTGGATAGATACATCTAACGCAGAAATCGGCTCATCACAGATGATACATTGAGGCTCCATAATAAGAGCCCGTGCAATGCCGATACGTTGACGTTGCCCACCAGATAGTTCATGAGCATAACGCTCACCAAATGACATATTTAAGCCAACTTGGTCAAGCACCTCTTTTACACGAATCACGCGATCTCGAGGTGTATACTTTGGATCCAGTTCTAAAGGCTCCTCTAAAATCGCATTAACCGTAAGCCGCGGATTAAGGGATGCATAAGGATTTTGAAATACCATTTGCATCACTGGATGAACAGACTCTCTATCCACATAAGGATTGATATGTCGACCATTCATATAAATAGAACCAGATGTAGCTTGATATAAACCCATCAAAGTGTAACCAAATGTAGATTTACCACATCCAGATTCACCTACGATACCAAGGGTTTCCCCTGGTGATTGATATAGGCTCACGCCTTGTACAGCGTGTACCGTGTGTTTTGGCTTAAACAAACCGCCTGACAGGGTAAACTCTTTAACGAGATTGTCAGTCTCCCATACGTAACTCATTAAAGTCCCTCCAACTTAGCTAACCAACATGTAAACTGGTGACTTTCACCAACATTTGTAACCATCGGAACCCGACTACCACAGATTCGCATAGCCCATTTACAACGAGGATTAAATGCGCATCCACGAGGTAAATCAAATAGATCAGGTGGTTGACCTTCAACAGCCTTCAATTCGCCGTGCCATTTACCTTGAGGCAATGCAAGCAACAGCCCCAAAGTATATGGATGACGAGGCTCGCTAAAAATACCATCTACTGTAGCAGACTCAACACATTTACCTGCGTACATAACCATAACCCGATCACAAATTTGAGCAATAACACGTAGATTGTGAGAGATAAAGATAATCCCTATGCCAGCCTCTACGGCTAATGTTTGCATAAGGCGCAAAATTTGTGCCTCTGTAGTAATATCAAGAGCTGTTGTGGGCTCATCACAAATCAAAATCTTAGGACGACCGGCCACCGCCA
>CABQQJ010000018.1 GCA_902466275.1 uncultured Veillonella sp.
CCCTGAATATGAAAAAGTAATTCCTTCCCAATTCGATTCTAGCGCTGTTATCGACCGCCGCGAATTCGCTGGTGCTGTTGACCGTGTATCATTATTGGCTAAAGACATCAGCTATAACGTAATTCGTTATGATTGGGCTGAAAGCAATGTAACATTATCTACTCAAAATACTGAAATCGGTATGGCTAAAGAAGACGTAGCTGTTGAATTTAAAGGCACACCTTTCACAATCTCCTTCAATGGTCGCTACATCTCTGACATCTTGCGTCACAGCACAGGTGACAATATCCACTTGTTCTTAAAACAAAATGGTCCTGTTGTCATTCGCCAAGACAATAATCCGAACTATACATACGTAGTAACACCAGTTCGTACGAATGCATAACTTTTACTAAATTAATATACATATCTTTATTAGGTAATGATGATTAAAAGTCATCGTTACCTAATTCCCATATAGTTATAAATTGTCCACTATAGGAGGACGTTATGAAAGAGCAACAGCAGGTACCCATTCATACGGAGTACATTCAAATTGATCAGTTGTTGAAGTTAGAAGGCATCATTGAAACAGGTGGTCAAATTAAATCTTTCATCGATGAAGGTATCCTTACCTTAAATGGTCAAGTTGTAACGGAAAAACGCAAGAAATGCCGCATTGGCGATGTTATTTCTTGCGAAGGTCTCGATGTAGATCTCGTAATTACTCAAGAGGAGGTTTAATCGGTGAGAATTGACTCACTGCAATTATTCCAGTTTCGTAATTATAAGGATGTACAGATACAGTTTAATCCTGAGATTATTGTTCTATATGGCACTAATGGGGCTGGTAAGACGAATATCCTCGAATCGATTTATGTTGGTACCATTGGTAAAAGCCATCGTACGAATGATACGTCAGATATGCTCATGTTCAATGCTGAAGAAGCAGGCATAGTTGTAAAATTCGAGAAAAAAGATACGCCTCAAAAGGTAAATATTAAATTATTCCGTCAAGGCCCTAAGGATATTCGATTAAACAATACAAAAATATCTCAAAAAGAACTGATTGGTACATTAAATACAGTTATCTTCTGTCCTGAAGATTTACAGCTCATCAAGGGAACTCCTTCGGGACGTAGGCGATTCCTCGATATGGAAATATCTCAGACCAGCGCTACATATTATCATCAATTGATGCAGTATAATCGGCTGTTACAGCAACGTAATGCAGTCCTAAAAGAATATAGAGGAAAGAATACTATTCCTCTTGAAGAATGGGATTTGCAGCTAGCAGATATGGCGAGCTTTATTGTAAAGAAACGATTAGAAAGCTTAAAAAAAATCAATTTGCTCATCGATTTGATGAATCGTAAATTGACGGGTGGTCTCGAGAATTTAACCATCGGTTATGAACAGCCGTATATGGACAATGGTTCATTGGAATATACAAAGGAAGGCTTTTACGAACGTATAAAAGCAGCGTTGCCGCAGGATCGTCATCGTTTAAGCACTAGTGTGGGTCCTCATCGCGATGATTTACGATTCTTTTCCGATGCGATGGATTTAAAGAAATTTGGATCGCAAGGGCAGCAACGAACCGCTGTATTGTCCTTAAAGTTGAGTGAGCTTGAGTTTATCAAGTCAGAGGTAGGAGAATATCCAGTTCTTCTCTTGGATGATGTATTGAGCGAACTTGATGAGTCGAGACGAACGAATTTATTGCAGTTTATTCATAAACGAATTCAAACATTTATTACCACTACAGATATTCACGATTTTAAAGATTTGAAATCTGTTCAATTTATTTCTTGTGAAGGGGGAAAGGTTCAGTATGGACAGCCTTGATCTTTGTTTACCAAAGGCCTTAGCAGAACTGAATTTACTGGAACAATATAAATTAAATACCCTTGTTCACAAGTGGCGTGATGTAGTAGGTGATGTCATCGCGGATCATACAAAAATTGTGTCCATCAAGCCTCCAAATATGGTTATCAGTGCAGATAATTCCATGTGGATGCAGGAATTACAGATGCAAAAACGTCGTATCATCGAGGCTATCAACAAGTATTACCGCCAAGAGGTAATCACCGATATTCGCTTCATCATGAAATGTCAGAGCTATGTGAAAGTAGAAACTAATACGTCTCTCACGATTCCTGATGAACAAATTATTACAAAACGTATTAACTTTGCAGATATCGTGCTTTCAAAAGAAGACGTAGACGCTATCGATACATCGTTGAAACAAACGGATAACGAAGTATTAAAAGCTGCTTTCAGGAAAGTACAGATTACGGCTCGTAAGAGAGAAATCTATTTAGAGCAGCATGGATACCATCGTTGTAAACGATGTGGCATGCATATGAAATCTAAAAAGGAAATCTGTCCAACCTGTGAATATGAATTGCATCGGGCTCATATAAAGGAGATTAAGGCGGTTATTAGAAAGTATCCGTACTTTAAATACAGCGACTGTCAGCAATTTATACAGTGTAGTTTTTCAGACTTTGCAGAAGCGATGCGGGAATCCATATACTTTTACCTTGATAAGATTTATAAAGGATCTATCAATCGCCGTCATATGTTTATGGTGGCCATGCTCATCACCCATAAGAAGCCTGATGAGCTAACGGATCAGCACGTTATCAATTTGTGTAATAAATATCGGTCTAAGTTCCTTGCTGAAGAGGAGCAACGCAAAATCGATGCCCTTAATGGGACATTAGAAAAGTAGAGGGGGCATTCTTATGTACGTTCATATTGGAGATACCATTTCCGTGCCCATAGAATCCATTATTACGATGGTACATGCCAAGGGCGGAAAGTCCCATAAAAGTCCTATTCATCACTATGAAATGCTAGAATATATCGCCATGGTGCCAGAGGAGCAAATCAAGACCTATGTGGTCACTGATGATTGCGTTTATGGATCTGGTATTAGCATTAAGACTTTAATGAGACGAATTGATGAGTTTTATAGTATAATAAAGAGATAAGATTTATTCTGTACATGTGTTGTACCAAATTTCAATCCAGTACAGTGTGATAGATTGTTAGGAGGAGTTTGTTTCATGCCTGAACAAAATTATGGCGCTCAGAATATTCAGGTTCTTGAGGGTCTAGACGCGGTGCGTAAACGCCCAGGGATGTACATTGGTAGTACGTCTGCCCGCGGTTTGCATCACCTCGTATACGAAGTTGTAGATAACTCTGTAGACGAAGCGCTTGCTGGTTACGCTACACACATCGAAGTGTCCATCAATCCAGATAACAGTATTACTGTTGTGGATGATGGCCGTGGTATCCCAACAGGGATGCATGAATCTGGTATGTCTGCGGTAGAGTTAGTATTAACTAAATTACATGCCGGTGGTAAATTCGGCGGTGGCGGCTACAAGGTTTCTGGTGGTCTTCACGGCGTAGGTATTTCCGTAGTAAATGCGTTGAGTGAATGGACTAAGGTTCAAGTAGCTCAAAATGGTATCATTCAAGAGATTACATTCGCTCGTGGTCATAAGACTTCCGAGTTACATGAAATCGGCAAAGCAGAAGGTACTGGTACTACAGTTATCTTCAAGCCAGATGCTGAAATCTTTGAAACTACAGTATTCAATTTTGATACATTGAAAATTCGTTTACAAGAATTGGCATTCCTTAACAAAGGTCTTCGCATTACATTGAGCGATTTGCGCCAAGAGGAACCTCGTGTTGAAAGCTTCCACTACGAAGGTGGTTTGAGTTCTTTCATTGCCTTCTTGAACGAAAATAAAGAAGCAATTAATCCAACTGTTATCAATATTGAAAATACAAAAGACGATGTTGTGGTAGATGTAGCATTGCAATATAACGATAGCTATAGTGAAAACTTGTTGTCCTTCGTAAATAACATCAATACGATTGACGGTGGTACACATCTATCTGGTTTCCGTGCTGCCTTGACTCGTACCCTCAATGATTATGGCCGTAAATCTGGTTTGATCAAGGAAAGTGAGTCTAATCTTTCCGGTGAAGACGTACGTGAAGGTTTGACAGCTGTCGTATCTGTAAAAGTGTTGGAACCTCAATTTGAAGGCCAAACAAAAACTAAACTTGGCAATAGCGAAGTTAAAGGTATTACAGATGTTATCGTATCTGAAGGTCTTAGAACATTCTTCGAAGAACATCCTCAAGATGCGAAGAAAATCATCGAAAAAGCAACGATGGCAAGCCGTGCTCGTGAGGCAGCTCGTAAAGCCCGCGACTTAACACGCCGTAAAAATGCGTTGGAAGTATCTAGTCTTCCTGGTAAATTGGCAGATTGCTCCGAAAAAGATACATCTATGACTGAAATTTATCTAGTCGAAGGTGACTCTGCGGGCGGTTCTGCAAAACAAGGTCGCGACCGTCGTTACCAAGCGATTTTGCCGTTGCGCGGTAAAATCCTTAACGTAGAAAAAGCACGCCTTGATAAGATTTTGGCGAATAACGAAATTCGCTCCATGATTACCGCTTTTGGTACAGGTATTGGCGATGAATTCGATATTACAAAATCCCGTTACAATAAGATTATCATCATGACAGATGCGGACGTTGACGGCGCTCATATCCGTACCTTGTTATTAACATTCTTCTACCGCTATATGAAACCATTGGTAGAGGAAGGTCATATCTATATTGCTCAACCACCGTTGTACCAAATCAAGAAGGGTAAATCCCACTGGTATGTATACTCTGATGCAGAGCTTACAGCTAAGCTTGATGAAGTAGGCCGTGATGGTATCACAATCCAACGTTACAAAGGTTTAGGTGAAATGAACCCTGAACAATTATGGGAAACTACAATGAACCCTGAAAATCGTACGATTTTACAAGTTAGCTTAGAGGATTCCATCGAAGCTGATAAAATCTTTACAGTTCTCATGGGCGATAAGGTAGAACCTCGTCGTAAATTTATTGAAGATAACGCAAAATACGTGCGTAATCTAGATTTGTAAGAGGTGACCCATGTCTGATAATCATAATAATAACGTAGAGTTTACGTCTAATAAAGATCAACATTTAAAACGGTCCCTAAAGGCGCGTCATATGAATATGATCGCTTTGGGTGGTGCTATCGGTACAGGTTTATTCGTTGCTGGTGGTGAAGTCGTAAGTACAGCTGGCCCTGGTGGTGCTCTTGTAGCTTACGGCCTCATTGGTATCATGGTTTATTTCCTTATGACATCTCTTGGGGAAATGGCTACATACTTGCCAATTCCAGGTTCCTTCGGGACTTATGCAAAACGCTATGTAGACCCTGCCTTTGGTTTTGCCTTAGGTTGGAACTACTGGTTTAACTGGGCTATTACCTTGGCTGCTGAAGTATTAGCAGGGGCGCTCATCATGAAATATTGGTTCCCTGATGTGCCTGCCATCGTATGGTCTGCTCTGTTCTTGCTCATTTTATTTGGCTTGAACTATTTATCTACTCGTTCCTTTGGTGAAAGTGAATATGTGTTCTCTAGCATCAAGGTGATTACCGTATTCGTATTCCTATTCTGTGGCTTTATGCTCATCTTTGGCATTGGTGGCACATCTCCAGGATTTGCGAACTGGACAGTAGGGGAAGCGCCATTCGTAGGCGGTTGGGAATCCGTCCTTGCTATCTTCATGGTAGCTGGTTTCTCCTTCCAAGGTACTGAGCTTATCGGCGTAGCCGCTGGTGAAGCAGAAGACCCTGAAAAGAACGTGCCAAAAGCGATTAATACAATCTTCTGGCGTATTTTATTGTTCTATATCGGTGCTTTCACGGTTATCGGTTTCTTGATTCCGTACACAGATCCAAATTTGTTGAACTCTAGTGTAGAGAACGTATCTATTTCTCCATTTACACTCGTATTTGACCGCTTTGGTTTTGCCTTTGCTGCTAGCTTTATCAATGCTATCATCTTAACGGCTGTATTGAGTGCTGGTAACTCTGGTCTGTACTCTTCTACGCGTATGCTGTATGCACTCGCTAAGGAAGGTCAAGCACCTCAAATTTTTGCTAAGTTAAATAAACGCGGCGTTCCAGTGCCTGCGTTAATCTTAACGACAGCAATCGGTTTATTTGCATTCCTTACAAGCTTTATTGGCGAAGGTACAGCTTATACATGGATTGTTAATATCTCTGGTTTATGCGGTTTCATCGCATGGGTTGGTATCGCAGTATCTCATTATCGTTTCCGCCGTGCTTTCATTGCTCAAGGAAGAGATCTTAGTGAATTGCCATACAAAGCGTGGTTATTCCCAGTGGGCCCAATCTTGGCGTTCATTCTTTGCGTCATCATTATCTGTGGTCAAAACTACTCCGCTTTCACAGGTGATACCATCGACTGGTACGGCGTATCCGTTGCCTATATTGGCTTGCCAATCTTCTTCGCAGTGTACCTTGGTTACAAATACATCAACAAAACTAAAGTTGTGCCGTTGAAAGAAGTTAACCTTGATCGTGACTTCGATAGATAACATATAAAATATATTGTGGTCAATTAGAAAGGATACAATTATGATTATTACTACAACTATGCATATTGAAAACAAACCTGTACAAGAGTACAAAGGTATTGTATTTGGTGAAGTCGTAGAAGGCCGTAACTTTGTGAAAGATTTCATGTCTGGTATTCGCGACATCGTTGGTGGCCGTAGTGGCAGCTATGAAGATTCTTTGATGAATGCGCGCAAAGCAGCTCTTGACGAAATGTCTCAACGAGCTTCTAAATTGGGTGCTAATGCTATTATTGGCGTATCCTTCCAATACAGC
Organism: uncultured Veillonella sp.; assembly: GCA_902466275.1. Lineage (GTDB taxonomy): Bacteria > Bacillota > Negativicutes > Veillonellales > Veillonellaceae > Veillonella. The sequence goes on from CABQQJ010000018.1 coordinate 6,743, forward strand.
ACAGTAGGTGCAGAAAACGGTATGCTCATGGTCACATGCAATGGTACAGCCGTTGTAGTTTAATAGGTAATAAAAATCCCCCTAATAATAGTGTTAAAACTATATTAGGGGGATTTTTTTATTTTATCTTATACCATGTTGCATACATGACTGGTAATACAATGAGTGTTAGTACTGTTGCCACTAGTAGGCCACCACTAAAGGCGATAGCAAGTGGGCTCCAGAATACAGATCCCATGAGCGGAATCATGCCTAAAATCGCTGCGATAGCGGTGAGCATGATAGGGCGGAAACGAAGTGTAGCGGAGTTGATAATCGCTTCACGAGGTTCTTGTCCTTCTGCCTTGTGGATTTCAATTTGGTCTAACAAGATAATGGAGTTACGGATGATCATACCCGAGAGGGCGATGATCCCTAGAATAGCCATAAAGCCTAACGGCGTTCTCGTAATATTGAGTGCTAATACAACACCGATTAGCCCCAATGGAGCAGTGAGTAGAGCCATTACCATGAGGGCGATACGCTTTAATTGGAACATGAGGATGGTCATGATTACAAAGAGCATAATTGGCATTGGTGTTAATAGCTTTTGAACGGCTGTTTCGCTCTTTTCAGCGGCGCCGTCTAGGTCAATAGAATAGCCTGTAGGCAAGGAATCGCGAATGTCTTGTAAGGATTTATAAACCTCTTTCGTTTTCGCATTACCCAATATACCTGTTTTTACATTGGCATGCACACTAATGGTTGGCATCATATTGCGATGCCAGATAATACCATCTTCTTGTGTCATGGTAATGGTTGCAATTTGACTAAGTGGTACATAAGAGCCATTTCCTGTTTGAATTGGCAAGGATGAAAGAGCACTTAAGTTATGTTGCTCGTTGTCACCTAAACGGAAGGTAACAGGAATGGTTTGGTTCCCTTCGTAGTATTCACCAGATTTAGTACCAGACAATAGACTTTGCAAGTGCAAGGATACAGCGTAGCTATCGATGCCGAGTAAACGTGCCTTGTTTGGATCGATGTGAATATTAGCTACAGGCTCTGTATCTGGCCAGTCAAAGGCGATATTTTGTAAGTCTTTATCGTCTTGCATTTTAGCTTTTACTTGATTTGCAATTTCTTTTACCACCTTTTGATCAGGGCCAGCAACGCGAAGCATGACTGGAAATTTGGATGGTGGACCGATTTGTAAGAATTGCGTATTTACAAGGGCCGATGGGAATTGCTCGTTTAAATACGGAGTCAATTCAGCATAGAGTTTATCGCGATCCTCTAAGGATTTTGTAACAATCACATATTGTAAGAAGTTATTCCGTTGCAATTCCGGTTCCAAGGTGAGGACGAAACGTGGAGAACCTTGTCCAATGTAGGAGGTGAAGGTTGCAATGCGCTCGTCGTCTTTCAAATGTTCATCGATGAGTTTTGCTTGGTTAGCAGTATACTCGATGGACGAGCTTTGAGGAAATTGCATGGATATAATGATTTCATTACGCGTTGATGATGGGAAAAATTCCTGTTTGATCAATGGTAGTGAAAGCAAGGATAAAACGAAGGCACCTAGGGTGGCCAGTAGGACTACCTTGTGATGTCCTAGAGCCCAATGTAATAGTTTTTCAAACTTATCATAGAAGGTCACATTGAGCTTGTGCATGATACGGTCTCGTTTAGTCCATTCTGATTCAGGTTTTGGAGCCTTGTTTTCGATGATTTTATAACCGAGAACAGGGCTGACGAGAACAGAAGCAAACCAAGATAGGATGAGCGCCATAAATACAACGATGGATAGAGATTTTGTAAACTCTGCTACCATGCCTTCTGCGAGTGCTAATGGTAAGAAGCCAGCACAGGTAATGAGCGTACCAGATAGCATAGGGAATGCTGTCGATTGATAAGCAAAGGTGGCAGATCTAAAGTGACCCCAACC
>CABQQJ010000019.1 GCA_902466275.1 uncultured Veillonella sp.
TATCATCGGTGCTATAGCAGGCTATTTTGGCGGTAAAGTTGAAATGGTACTCATGCGTATCACTGACATTATGCTATCCTTCCCTGGTATCGTATTGGCCATTGCTATTGCTGGTATTTTGGGTGGTAGTATTGTGAATACGATTTTAGCCTTGTCCGTTGTTGGTTGGGCAAAATATGCTCGTATTGTACGTTCTATGACACTTAAGGTGCGTGGTGAGGAGTATGTAACGGCAGCTGTCATGATGGGTGCTAATACATCTACAATTCTTAGACGTCATATTATTCCTAATATCATGCCTCTCGTTATTACCACAGGCGCTTTAGATATTGGGGCCATCATGATCGAAGTAGCAGGTCTATCCTTCCTAGGTTTTGGTGCTCAGCCGCCAACACCAGAATGGGGCCTTATGCTCAATGAAGGTCGCCAGTACTTGCAGACGAGTCCTTGGCTCATGGCATTCCCTGGTATGTCCATCCTTATCGTGGTTGCTATTTTTAATCTTTGGTCTGACTCCTTACGAGATGTAGTGGATCCAAAAAATCAAGGATAAAATTGTTTTTACCTTCATAAATTTGAATCTTTATTTAGTGAAAGTTTCATTATGACTGGTAAGAAATTATGGTTTTTCCATCACAACTATTTTAGATAGTGATGATGTTAAATGTTTTTATGATTTACATATAGTTGTAAAAGGAGATTTTAAATGAAAAAATCTTGGAAAAAGGCTCTATTAGCAGGTCTTAGTATTGTAATGATGGGTTCCTTCATAGCTGGTTGTGGGTCTGATAATAATGGTGCTGCTAACAAAGATGTATTAAAAGTAGGCGTTACTAACTTCGCATCCACATTAGAACCTACAGAAAACTTCTTCGCATGGGTTGTAATGCGCTATGGTGTAGGTGAAACATTGGCTAAGTTTGACGAACAAATGAAACCTCAACCATGGATTGCATCTAAATGGGAAGTATCCCCAGACCATAAAACGTGGACTTTCACAATCAATGATAAGGTGAAATTCTCCAATGGTAAAAAAGTTGATGCTGCAGCAGTTAAAGCATCTATCGAACGGGCTTTTGAAAAATCCAATCGTGCGAAAACATTCTTCGAATATGACTCCATCGAAGCTAATGGTCAACAATTAGTTATTCATACAACAAAAGAATATCCTAATATGCCTGGTCTTTTAGCGGATCCATTGTTCCTAATCGTTGACGTCCAAGCTGAAAAAGATGGCCGTAACTTTGCGAAGGAAGGCCCTATCGGTACAGGCCCATATGTAGTTAAATCCTTCACTAAAGAACGTGCTGAAATGGCTGCGAACGAAAACTACTGGGATGGTACAGTACCATTTAAAACTGTAGAAATTCCTTCCATCGATGACCCTAATACTCGCGCTATGAGCTTACAATCTGGCGACGTAGATATGGCTGTTAACATCGGTCCTGGTGAAATTGGTTTATTCCAAGGCAATGATAAATTCAAAGTAGATGAAATCGCATCTCTTCGTGTCGTATTGGCCCGTATTAATCAAAAAGGTATTCTTGGGGATGACAAAGTTCGTGCTGCAGTTATCTCTGCAACAGACCGTAAAAACTATGCTGATGTATTGTTAAAAGGTACATTCATTCCTGGTTCCGCACCAATTCCACCATCCATGGACTATGGCTTCAAAGATTTGAAAGATCCTAATGCGTATAACCCTGAACGTTCTAAACAATTATTAGCAGAAGATGGTTGGAAAGATACTGATGGGGACGGCATCCTTGATAAAGATGGCAAACCATTGACATTTGACTTCGTTGTATATAACTCTCGTGCAGAATTACCACTTTATGCAGAAGCTGTTCAAGCGGACCTCAAAAAAGTGGGTATCGACATGAAAATCAAAACAGTTGACTATAACTTGATTGATAAAATGGGTCAAGATGGCGACTATGATATGCTTATCTCCAACATCGTAACTGCTAATACAGGCGATCCAATCTGGTTCTTAGCTAACTACTGGCATACTAATGTGGATGGTTCCAACCCTCAAAACGGTTCTGGTTACTCCAATCCACAAGTTGACCAATTGTTAGATGCAGCTGAAACTGAATTCGACCCAGCAAAACGTCGTGATTATGCAATCCAAATTCAACAATTGTTGATGAATGATGGCGCTGCATTATTCTTAGGTTACCCTAAAACTAATATCGTTACTGGTTCTTACTTGAAAGGTGCTGTCATGTACCCAAGTGACTACTACTGGATTACTAATAAAATTACAAAATAGTAAGGAGCTATAATGGCAGAAAACATACTAACTGTAGAAAACCTTAACATCGCGTACCAAGGTGTGCCTGCTGTTATGGATGTGAACTTTACCTTGGAACGCGGTAAGGTATTAACCATCGTAGGTGAGTCCGGATCCGGTAAAACTACCGTGATCCGGGCCCTCATGGGTTTATTGCCTGTAGGTGGTGAGGTCACAGATGGTACAATGATCTTTAATGGTCAAGACCTTCGCACCCTATCTAAGTCTGAATGGAGAGCTATACGTGGTAAAGACATGGCCATGATTTTCCAAGATAGTGGTAGTGCATTGGATCCTATTGTTCGCATTGGTAAACAGTTTAGAGAGTTGTTTACATCTCATATTGAAATCTCCAATGATGAATGTGATCGACGAGCAATTGAGTTATTAGAATCTGTTTCTCTCCCTAATGGGGCAGATATATTGCGCCGTTATCCACATGAGTTATCCGGCGGTCAACGCCAACGTGTGGGCATTGCTATGGCATTAGCGCTGGATCCTGCGTTATTAATTGGTGATGAACCTACATCTGCTTTAGATGTAACAACACAATCTCAAGTAGTTATGCAAATGCTAGAACTTGCTAAAGAGCATAATTCTGCTATCGTAATGGTTACGCATAACCTTGGTGTAGCGGCCTATATGTCCGACTATATCATTGTTATGAAAAAGGGCCGTGTTGTAGATGCTGGTACCCCACAAGACATTTTGGAAAATCCATCTAATGAATATACGAAACAATTAAAAGATGCTGTACCAACATTGGAAGGAGGTCGTTACATTGACTAACTACGCTGTAGAATTAAAAAATGTATGTAAACGATTCCCACTTCCTACTGGTGGTGAGCTCGAAGCGTGTAAGAGTATTAATATCACCTTAGAAAAAGGCGAGTCCCTTGGGATTGTAGGGGAATCTGGCTCTGGGAAAACAACATTGGTTCGTATGATCATGAAGATGCTTCCTATTACGGAAGGCGAGATTTATGTAGATGGTGTAGAGATTCAACATATGAACTCTGAACAAACGAAAGAATATCGTAAAAAGATTCAAATGGTATTTCAAGATCCATCTGCAGCTTTTAATCCACGTATGAAGGTCAAAGATATCATCCTCGAGCCACTCTATAATTTTGGTCTTCTTGAAAAGGGAAAGGAAGAGCAAATCGCAGGTGACTATTTGGAAATGGTAGATTTACCACGTGAGTTTATGCATCGTTATCCTCATGAAATGTCTGGTGGTCAACGCCAACGTGTTGCCATTGCTCGTGCTATCGTTTTAGAGCCTGAAATCCTCGTATTAGACGAGGCTACTAGTGCTCTAGATGTATCCGTACAAGACTCCATTGCGTACCTTTTGGCGCGTTTACAAAAAAAGAAAAATTTAACATACCTATTTATTGCTCATGATATTGCCTTTATTCGTACGATGTGCCACAAGGTGGTCGTAATGTACAAAGGTGCTATCGTTGAAGAACTAGATGCTTTCCACTTGGCGGATGCAAAACATCCATATACAAAGGTTTTATTGAGCTCTATCTTTGAAATTGGCAAAGATCATAAGCCACTTACTTTAGAAGAAGCGGCTGTAGAAGCATAGGACTTTGGCACAACGTATCCGACTTCTCATTGTAGCAATCGCCTAGTGTATTCGACTAGAGGATTCGCCTACTAATATGGGTAAAATACAGTAGGTACATATATAATAGCAGTTAGCTTTAGCGCTAACTGCTATTTTTGTATGTTACGTATCTATACAGATTTGCTCACATATATAAATATATCGAAAATTTTCTCAAAAATGATTGTGTTAACATTAAATATATAGTGTAGTATAGTTGACTAAGCAATATACCCCTATGGGTATAACAAGATATGCTCATATGAAGTGATGTACATAGATTCTCTCTATATTAACTGTTGTAAAATTGAGTTAGGATTACTAGGTTATGTTAACGCACAACATAGTGAGTATCTGAGCATAAATAGATAGTTAATGTGTGTAGAAAGGTTAGGTGTGTAAATGAAAGGTTTACACAAGGCTTTACTTATTGGTATGACCCTTGGTATGACCGTGCTCGGGACTGTTGGCTGTATGAATCAAGACTCTTCTTCGTCTAATGATGTATTAAAGGTAGGGGCCATTAGCTTTGCCGGTACATTAGAACCAACAGAAAACTATTTCAGCTGGGCTGTTGTACGCTTTGGTGTAGGTGAAACGCTTATCAAGTTTGATGATCAAATGAAGGCAACCCCGTGGCTTGCTACCTCTTGGAAACAAGGTGATGATAAATTGACGTGGACTTTCACCATCAATGATAAAGTCAAATTTTCAAATGGTAATAAATTGACAGCTGAGGCGGTAAAAGCATCTTTAGAACGAACTTTTGCTAAAAGTAAACGAGCAAAAACGTTCTTTAACTATACAGAAATTACTGCTAACGGTCAGGAGTTGACCATCAAGACTGACAAGGAATATTATAACTTGCCCAACTTGTTAGGAGATCCATTGTTTTTGATTATGGATGTGACAGCAGAGGCGAATGGTCGTGATATTGCAAAGGAAGGTCCTATTGGTACTGGTCCATATGTAGTATCCTCTTTCACAAAAGAGCGTGCAGAACTAAAACGTAATGATAATTACTGGGACGGTAAAGCAGGCTTTGCCAAGGTTGAGATTCCTTCCATTAATGATGCGAATACGCGTGCTATGGCATTACAATCTGGTGATGTAGATATGGCTATTAGCATTGGACCTGGTGAATATAGTATCTTCCAAAATGATAAGAACTTCACAATCTATGAAATGTCTTCATTGCGTGACGTATTTGTTCGTATGGGGCAAAAGGGGAAACTACGAAATCCAAATCTTCGTGCAGCCCTCATTGCAGCAGCAGACCGTGAGTCTTATGCGAAAAATCTCATGAAAGATACGTTCGTAGCTGGTAAGGCTCCATTGCCACCATCCATCGATTATGGTTTTAACCAATTACGTGATCCTAATAAATATAATGTAGAGCGCGCTAAAGAATTACTTAAACGAGAAGGCTATGAAGATACGAATGGTGATGGCATTGTCGATAAAGATGGTGAAAACCTCGTACTTGATTTTTATGCCTACACGACTCGTCCTGAATTGCCATTATATGCAGAAGCATTACAAGCAGACTACAAAAAAATCGGTGTAGATTTACGAATTAAAATCGTAGATTATGCGGTTATCGACACATTATCTCAATCTGGTGATTATGATATGATTATCTCCAGTATTGTAACCGCTAATACTGGTCAACCAGTATGGTTCTTGAAACAATATTGGGGGACAGGCGTTGAAACTAATGGCTCTGGCTTCTCCAATCCTCGTTTTGATGAATTGTTGGCTCTTGGTGAAAGCAGTAGCGATCCAGTGGTACGTCGTAATGCGGTTATCAATGCTCAACAACTGATGTTAGATAACGCTGTAGCCTTATTCCTTGGATACCCTAAAATCAATATTGTAGGTAATAAACATATTGATGGTATTAAGATAACACCGTCTGAATATTACATCATCACAAAAGATTTGAAAAAGAAATAAAGTTTGATGCTTACATAAAAATAAAAGGACTAGCTTACACGGGCTAGTCCTTTGTGTTATCCAACTATTATTTTTTCTCTATTACGTCTAAGTCCGCCATATTAACTGCATTGGCCTTACCAATCATTTTATTATACTTGGTAAATAATTGCGTATAAGCTTCGCCATATGACGAGTTGATAATGATGTAGTTGCGTGCCTCTGCCACAAATTCTTTTACTGAGTCTTGATACTCTCTTACTGCATTTTGTACTTCTGGTGTAGTACCAGGTTGTAATTTATTGAGGCGTTGTGTAATTTGTTGTAAGTTTGATTCTACCTTTTGGGTGTCTGTATTCCCATCTGGATCAATAAGGTCAATAGTTTGTGCGGTTATGAGATTTATCTCTATAAAGTTAACCGCATTTTCCCGTTTTTCTCCCTGATACTCAGTCATGCGCTCGTTATAAAGCTCATTATTACGGTTATCTAAAGCTAAGTCTAATGCATTATATGTAGCATAGAACTGTTCAGCTAACGGTACATATTGAGCGGCTAGCTCATCGCTGCCTTTATAATTATCCTTTTCGTAACGACGTTCCACATAGTAAGATTGCAACTGATCTGCAATAGGAATAATTTGATCAAGTACTACGAGGACATCATTTGTTGCTTGGTTTACATCTTCATAGGGCGTAGAACTATCTTGTTTTGCTACCTCTAATGCAGCTTTAAGTTCCTTATATTTAGGTAAGGTAATCGTCGTATTATGAGACCCATTGCGCAATTCTTCAAGAGTTGGCTGTAATTGGCTAGCATAGGCTACACTGTAGGAGTTATATGCATCTAATGCAACAATATAAGGTCGTATGGCGTTGATTTTATCGTCAACGGTTGATCGATATAAAATTGTCGTTGTATTGGATGATAAGAGTGTATACACCCCATAGATCCCACCACCGATAATAGCAGCACCAAGCACAATGGCTGCTATTAACTTGATGTACCCCTTTTTCAACTGCGCACGCTCCTTGAAAACACACTAACTCTTTTGGATCCATTTGGACAGACTAATGTCCTAAGAGTAATTATTTACATTATATCACAACTTTACGTGGCAAAAAAGACGTATAGATACGATAATTATAAGGAATAGATGAAAATGTTAGATTTAAATATATATTTATATTTATAATTAGCGATTAATTGATGAATGAGGCTGTAAGCTGTTATAAAAATATACTTTTAAAAGTAAAACTATATACTCTCTAGACGTTGTAGCTGCGGCTGGTATAATAGCAAGTATAGTATTCATTATATAGGGAGTTCGTTATGTCAGAATCGAATCATTTAATCAATTTTGCTACATCTTCGGAACTTATTGCTAATGGGGAAGGGCGTAATGTGCTATCTGCCATTGAGGACGGATTACGCAGTTGTGATGAGTTTTTAATATCTGTAGCATTTATAACACCAGAAGGATTACTAACATTAAAGCCAATACTTAAAGAATTAGAAAATCGAGGCGTACATGGTCGCATATTAACAACAGATTATCTTGGTTTTAATAGTCCACAAGTTTTGGAAGATTTAGGAAGTTTAAATAATATTGAGTTAAAAGTGTATTGTACCACGCAAGGTAGTGGTCATGGATTTCATACAAAAGGCTACATTTTTAGAAAAGATGAATCTTATCAGATTATAGTTGGTAGTTCTAATTTAACTATTAATGCATTAAAGAAAAATCGTGAATGGAATACTCGATCTGAAGCTCATTGCAGTGATACCTATGCTAGAGAAATCACGGAAGAATTTGACTTGTATTGGAATTCAAAATTTTCTATTCCTTATGAAGATTTTATTCCTTGGTATAAACCAAGATGGGTGCGTCCAGAGCGAACTTCACAAAGGACTGTAGCAGAGCAATTTAGAAAAATAGATTTGCTTCAACTGGAACCTAATAGTATGCAACAACAGTTTATTGCTAACTTCAATGAACTAAGGGCTAATAATGCTAAAAGAGGTCTTTTGATCTCTGCTACTGGTACTGGCAAAACCTATGCGGCGGCTTTTGCTATGAGAGAGATGAGGCCTAAAAGAATATTATTTTTAGTACATCGTGAACAAATTGCAAAACAAGCGATCGCTAGTTTTGAGCGGATTTATAATGATCCATCTATTACATTTGGTTTAGTTTCTGGGAATGCTAAATACTATAATGCGACTCATGTATTCTCTACGATGCAAATGATGGGCCGTAATGATGTAATGAAACAGTATGATCCAATGGAATTTGACTGTATTATTATTGACGAAGTACATCGCGCAGGTTCAGATAGCTATCAACGCATTATTGAATATTTTGAGCCTCAGTTTTTATTGGGGATGACGGCTAGTCCGGAACGGACAGATGGCTATGATTTGTATGAATTATTTGACCATAATATTATTTACGAAATCCGATTACAACAGGCTTTAGAAGAAGATTTATTATGTCCATTTCATTATTTTGGTATTAGTGATTTATGGGTAGATACTCAAGAAGATATTTCTGATTTGGAGGTATCCTTTTCAAACTTGTCTACAAAAGAGCGGGTAGATAAAATTATAGAAAAGATTCGCTATTTTGGTCATAGTGGTAGTCGTGTTAAGGGCTTAGTATTTTGTAGTAATCGAGTTGAGGCAAAAGAGCTGTCTAATGCTTTTAATGAGCGTGGTATTTATCGTACGATATGTTTAACTGGT
>CABQQJ010000020.1 GCA_902466275.1 uncultured Veillonella sp.
AGTGAGCCCAGCCACCACCGTTAACACCTTCTGTACCACAGAACATGATAAGGTTCAAAATAGTACGGTAAATAACATCGGCATGGTACCAGTGGTTGATACCACCGCCCATGATAATCATGGAACGACCTTTCGTTTTTTCAGCATTATCTGCAAATTCACGTGCTGTAGCAATAGCAATGTCCGCTTTTACGCCAGTGATTTTTTCTTGCCATGTAGGTGTATAAGGTGTGTCGTCAGTGTAAGCTGTCGCTACCTCACCACCGATACCGCGGTCAATACCGTAGTTAGCAAGAATGAGATCGTATACAGTAGTCACTTTCACAGGACCATCAACAGTTTGTACTGTAATAGTTGGAATAGCGCGTTCAATAATACCTTCGTGTTCTTCATCACCAAAGTACGGTAACTTAACAACAGTCACGTCTTCACGTTGATCAAATACGGACAAGCGAGGATCAATTTTAGCTCCTGTATCACGATTTTCAAGTCGTAAATTCCATTTTTGTGGGTTCGTGTGACGTTCACCCATTGTACCATTAGGTACAACGATTTCATTTGTTAATTCATCAATCAATACCATTTGGAAGTCAGCGCCTTCCTCTTGGCGACCTAAGTCCTTAGCATTCAAGAAACGGCCTGGTTGAACTGTGCCGTTGATATCTTCAACGCGTACAAGGAATGGCATATCTGTGAACTCTTTTGCATACTCTTTGAAGTATGGAGTTTCTTTGTCGATGTAATATTCTTTTAGGATAACGTGACCCATTGCCATTGCAAGAGCCGCATCGGTACCAGCTTTTACATTGAGCCATGCATCGGAAGAAGTTGTAGATTCCGCATAGTCAGGAGACACGGATACTACTTTAGTACCTTTATAACGAACCTCTGTCAAGAAGTGAGCATCTGGCGTACGGGTCAACGGTACGTTAGAACCCCACGTCATGATGTAACCAGCATTATACCAGTCACCAGATTCAGGTGTATCAGTTTGTTCACCCCAAACTTGAGGGCTAGAAGGTGGTAAATCGGCATACCAGTCATAGAAGGACAATGGTGTACCACCCATTAAGTTAAGGAAACGAGCACCTGCTGCATAGGACAACATGGACATCGCTGGAATTACAGAGAAGCCTGCGTTGCGGTCAGGGCCATATGTTTTTGCTGTATATAGTAAGGATGCTGCAGTAATTTCTGTTGCTTCATCCCATGTGGAGCGCACAAAGCCACCCATACCACGGGCAGATTTGTATTTTTTTGCTTTTTCAGGATCCTCTACGATAGATTTCCAAGCTTCGATTGGGTTCTTAGCATTCTTTTTCGCTTCTCTCCAAAGCTCAGCCAATTCGCCACGTACATAAGGATATTTTACGCGCAAAGGGCTATAAAGATACCAAGAGAATGTTGCACCACGAGGGCACCCACGTGGTTCATAATCTGGCATATCATCTGGTGTTTCAGGGTAGTCAATTGCTTGATTTTCCCAGGCTACAACACCGTTTTTGACATAAATATTCCAGCTACAAGAACCAGTACAGTTTACGCCATGCGTTGTGCGGACAACTTTATCGTAAGACCAACGGTCACGATAATAATTTTCCCATTCACGACCTCCATCTTCTGTGATTTGATGGCCGTTTGGAGATACTTCCTTCTTGCGAAGAAACTTAAACTTTTGAGACAACAAGCTCATCTCGTGTCCTCCTTCAAAACTACAAAAAAATCCCTTGTGCTAGATGTGCTAACACAAGGGAGAAAATCCTGTTATTCGATATTACTAATATTAGGGTCAATACTATCAACCTCTAAATCAAGTAATCCGATTAAAGCGTCAAAATCACAGATTACTAGATGGTGTTTGTCATAGGCTACATAGCCTAACTTACGTAACTCACTTAACATGCGATTTAAACTTTCTCTTGATGTGGCAGCAAACTCAGCCAATTCTTGATTTGTTAGGGCAATATCAATAAAGATACCATCCTCGCGCTTTACACCATAACTATTGGCTAAGCGCAACAAGGTAGAATAGAATGCTCCCTTCTTGCCGTAAAGTAGCAAGTCCCGGTATTTTGCCTGTTGACGACGCATATGTAAAGTGTAGATTTTCATCATTGCAATAGCCAATGAATGGTCTTTTGCAATAGCCCCTTCCAACACATCATAGCGTATACAATAAACAGAGCAATCCTCCCGAGCAATGGCGTTGAACACATATGTTCTAGTGTTCTCCTCATACAACGGAACCTCACCAATTACATTATTCGGCCCTACTAAACGCAACGCAAAAATGTGTCCGCTAGCTTCGAACTTCTTAATGCTCATTCTACCTTTTACTACTACGTAAAAGTATTCTGCCTTGTCCCCCTCACGGAAGAGAAAATCACCTTTTTTAAGATGTAGTTCCTCACCCGGCAAAGCAAGCAATTGGTTAATTAATTTTTGATCCATACCATTATCACTCCACAGTACTTTTATAACAAAATCCATTAGTTATACTAATCTATTTATAGTAAAAGTACGTATACTATATACTTTTTCGTATATATATGATTATTATAACTTATTAATTTCAGAATATGTGTGTTTTACATCACATTCACAAAAAAAATTACACTATATAATATATCTGTGATGTAAGACATTGAAAAATATTAATGCTACAATAATTATAACGCAGTTTTGTAAGTAAATCGAATGCTTTCTATGGAAATTCTTTAGATTTTACTATATATATATATACTATATATAATCTTATATATTTTTCTTGTCTACGTGTATAGTTGTTACAGTAAGGAGAAGTTCAAAATGAACGAACTAAAAATGCCTCAAGTAGGTGCAAGCCGCAGCGAAATCGTGGCTAATTGGCAACCGGAGAATCCGGAATTTTGGGAAAAGTTTGGCAAAAAAATTGCTAAACAAAACCTCGTTATATCCACTATTGCCTTAACACTTTCATTCTGTGTTTGGTACTTATGGGCAACCATTGCGGCTCAGCTAAATAGCGCTGGATTTAACTTTACTACTGATCAATTATTTACATTGGCTGCCTTACCAGGCCTAGTAGGTGCCACATTGCGATTTGTATACACATACATGCCAGCACTGTTAGGCGGTAAAAACTGGACATTTATTTCCACAATTATCTTATTAGTTCCTGTTGTGTGGCTCGGCTTTGCTGTACAAGATACAACAACTTCTTATGCGACATTTATGATTTTAACAGCCCTTATCGGTTTAGCAGGTGCCAACTTCTCATCCTCTATGGCATACATTGGTAACTTCTTCCCTAAATCTGAAAAAGGCACAGCTCTTGGTATCAACGGTGGCGTTGGTAATCTTGGTATTTCTGTAATCTACTTCCTAGCTCCATTTGCTATGGGATCTGCGGCTTTAGGTAGTGTATTTGGTGTAACGCCAACAATTATTAAGGGCAACGCAGTATATCTAGCTAATGCAGCTTTCATGTGGGTTGTACCTCTTGTTGTTATCCTTGCATTGATGACTCGTTTCATGGATAACCTACCTCTAGAAAAACCAAATCCTAAAAACCTCGTACAAATCTTTGGTAACAAGCACACATGGGCGCTAACATTGCTCTATACATGTTCTTTCGGTGCATTCTCTGGTTACGCAGCAGCACTTGGTCTATTAGTAGGCAAAGAATTCCCTGAAATTCCATTTGCATCCATTGCATTTGTTGGTCCCCTTGTTGCAGGTGCTCTTCGTCCTGTAGGCGGTTGGTTAGCCGATAAAATCAATAGTGGTACAAAAGTTACCTTTATTAGTCTTATCGGCTTATGTGCATCCACCGCATTAATTGCAGTTGGTGTAGATATGCACAACTTCCCATTCTTCTTTGCAATGTCCGTATTAACCTTTGTATGCTGTGGTTTTGCTACCGGTGCAACATTCCGTATGATTCCACACGTATTTGGCAATCCATTGCTCTCCTCTTTAATTACAGGTTTCGTAGCCGCTGTAGCTGCATATGGTGCCTTCATTACACCTAAAATCTTCGGCTTTGTATATTCCATGTTCGGCAATATTCACCCAGCCTTTGCTGTATTACTTGCGTTCAACCTTGTAACAGTAGCGGTGTGCTACTGGTTCTATGTGCGTAAAAGCGCAAACATGAACGTATAAGATGTAACAGAAACTATAATTTACAACCAAATAAGGTAATAAAAGACTCCCTCAACAATCCTCCATGCGAATTAGTTCTGCGGCCATAGGCCTTGAACCCGCAAGTCGGATTTTATGAGGGAGTTCTTTTATTAAAAACTAGATGTGTATTAGCATTTTAGCAAAATATAAATTATAGTTTCTATTATCTAAGTGGGAAGGAAGAACCTCGTAAGTCGGATCGATGCGGGGTTCTCTTTTATAAGAATATAGTTATGAATAAGCTACTCAAACATAGTGAATTATATTTTACGCAGTACAAGACGTTAACAAATTTTCTGTTCAAAATTATAACCTTCATATTAATGGAAGAAAAAGGGACTGCTAGGCAGTCCCTTTTTTATCATTTAATTCATATATATCAATAAATAGCTACTTATTGTATCGTATATTTGTTCAGCTTATAATATTCTTAAGGTAGTCAGCGAGGTTGGGCCTCTCTTCGTTATAGAAGGGGGTGAGCTTATGAGTGACTTTGAACTTATTACAGTTATCATTGGAATAATGACGTTAGTCATTTCCTTTGGTGCACTTATAGCGCTTATTTGCCTCACAAAAAGCAAATAGCCCTCCGTTACCATGCGTAATTAGATAAACAGAAAGGCCATTTCCTAGATAATTAGTTTTTGAGATGCGCCTGACGTTCCTACTCGTCTGACTATCTATTTATATTATAGAGTTAAAGATATATATCGTCAAATTAGAATAAAGGGACTGCTAGGCAGTCCCTTTTTTTATTATCCAAAGATTTCTTCTAGTAGTGCATCATCGATGATGGTACCAACGTAGAAGTCGCTGAAGATGCCGTATTTTGCACTGGCTACTTCAAAGCGCATATCGTATACGATTTTTTTGAATTGGATGTCGTCGTTACTGAAGATGGTAATGCCCCATTCCCAGTCGTCTAGGCCACAGCCACCTGTTGTAAATTCGGATAAAACGTCTAAGTATGTTTTACCAAGTTCACCGTGAGAGCGCATCAACGCACCGCGTTCTTGTTGTGGTAACATGAACCAGTTATCATCACCTTCGCGTTTTTTACTCATATTATAGAAACAGATATATTTATCGCGAGGTACATGAGGGTAAAGTTTTTGGTTAACTTCTTCTGTATCAAGTTTAGCCTTAACATAGGTGCTTACTTCTGTTACAGATGTATAGGAATATGTTTGAACTAATACGCTTGCAATCGCAAGGCGGCGGAACTTGCGTTCTACTTGCGCCAAGTATTCAAGGGATGGGCCGAGAATCCATAGGATTAAATCCCCTTTTGCGCCATTGCAATCATAGAATGCATAGCTACCTTCTTTAGCTTGATGTTTAGCTTCAAGATCCGCTAAAAATGCTTTTAATTCGTTGCGTGCTTCTGCTTTTTCTTCAGCTGTAAAGCAGTTCCATGCGCTAAAATCCATGGCAAATACCATGTGTTGGCTATGCCAACCTTCTACTGTAGGGATTGCTTTTCCCATTATGATCACTCCTATCTATGGTGATTATATCAAAATAATAATGTATCTATATAACTAAAGAAATCAAAAGACTCCACTTACTATTATAGCATATAGAGTCTTTTCAATTTAGTTTCTATTGAGATTTTTTATTAGTATATTCTTTAGTTAAGACTAAATTACTGTTTTTAGGCTGAGATAATCCTATGTCGCTTAATACTATACTAACTCTTTTAAGCAAGTCACTATTTTACTTGTCATTCACAAGTTTTTCTACGAGTTCTTTTGCTTGTTTTACACCGTCAGGGATCCCGATTCCATCAAAAGGTGTACCGATGAGGTGTAGATTTGGATACTGCTCGGCTACATGTTCACGTACGACTTTAATACCTGCACGATGGCCTACATTATATTGCGGCATGCAGTGAATGAGGCGATTGATGCGCACCCACTCTGGTTTGACAGAGAAACCCATGATATGTTGAATTTCTTTGACTGCCAATTCTGAAAGTTCCTCTTCGCTGAGTCGTTCTACCACATCATTACCAGGCTTACCGATGAAGACGCGCAACACTACCTTATCATCAGGCGTAGTTTGTGGCCATTTTTGATTAAGAATGGTACACGCTGTAAGAGGTGTATCCGTATTACGGGTAATAAGCAGACCCGATCCTTTTAAATCACCATCAAAGGTACTTTTATCAAAGGCCATAATTGCAATAGCACAGCTTGATTGCTCCATAGAACGCAAGAAATCAAAACCCGCATCATCCTTGAACCATTGAGTATATGTTGCCGGCGGTGTAGTGATAATCACATGGTCTGCCGTAGATTGACAGCCACAAGAATCGTTACACGACTTCACTACATCAATTGCATATACACCATCAATATATCGAATATCAGAAACTAGCGCACCTGTATGCAAATGTACATTACTAGGCATAGCCTCAACGATAGCGGTAATCACGCTTTCAAGGCCACCTGTCAATTGACGGAACATACCAGATTGAGCAGCAGTGCCCTTACGACTTACCATATCAGCTTGTGCCTTATTGGACTTCGCTTCATGACTTTCAAATTGACGGTCTGTCATAGTCCCTTTACCTGCACGCGGTACGTCACCTTCAGCAACAGCACCTTTAGCCGCTTTAGTAACCCCCGCTTTGGAGTGGCCCATCTTAGCAGCCATCATACCTTTTACCATATTCCCATATTTTTGTTCTACTTGAATAAAATGAGGGAATGTAGACAATAGGCTGATTTTATAGATATCACCACCATAGATACCTGCTAATAGTGGCTCGATAAGCTTATCCATCATTTCTTGACCTAAGTGGTATTTAAAGAAATGACCAATGGATACATCCCCATTTTCATCGAGTTGGTATGGTTTCTTAAAATAATCTAGGCCAGCACGCAATTTACCAGGCCATGAAATGAGTGTTGCTTTCACAAAGGGCATCATTTCCGTAGGAATGCCCATGATAGAGCCACCTGGAATAGGATGGATAGAACCCTTATCATATACAAAGGCTTGACCTGTTTCATTAGACACAAGGGTATCCCCTAGTCCAAGATCATGCACAAGATCTGTCATTTCTGTTTTACGACCCAAATAGGAGTCAGGACCGAGTTCCACTACGAAGTCATCCACACGTTGCGTTTGTATTTTCCCACCAAATCGTGGTGCTTGTTCGTAAAGAGTAATGGTCCATTCCGGCTTTGCATGGCCTAAATAATAAGCCGCTGTTAGCCCTGTTAAGCCACCGCCCACAATTGTTACGTTCACGAATGAATCCTTTCTATTATTGCACTCGCCATTGCTTGTAAAAATGTTTCATTACAATTTGGCATGGGTGCACGCATATATGTTGCGCCCTTTGCTTCAACGAGTTCTTTACACTCCACATCATTATCGTACAGTACCTCAACGTGATTGCTTACAAATCCAAATGGTACAAAAACAATGCGATCAGCACCAGTTTGTAAGGCTTCGTTGATAGCATCCTCTACAGTAGGGCCCAACCATTGCCCATGGGGAGCTGCACTTTGCCACGCCACAGTCCATTTCTGTAATTTACAATGTTCAGCAATCTCTTTGGCGCTTTCCTCTAAAGCTAACGCATACGAATCGCCACCATGATTATTGATAAGAGGTATACTGTGAGCACTAAAAACAACAAATACATCTTTACCGTTCGCATCTACAACTGCGCACTCTGATTTTGCACTATCTACATACACTGATGTAACACTATTTACACAAGCAGCACTAACACTATCTACACATTCTGATTTATCATTATTCACACACTCTGAAACTGCTTTCACCCAGTATTCCTTGAAAGTTGGTTGGTCCCACCAGGAACGAATACAGTCAAATGTTACCGTATCATATTTTGAAATAGCCGATTGCACTTGTTTTTCATAAGCACCTGTACCGAGAGCAGTGAAGAATGGAGCCGTTACAATAGCAATAATATGCTCCACCCCTTGCTGAGCTAAGGAGTCAACTGCATCTGCAATGGATGGTTTCATGTGTAAAAAACCAATAGCGGAAGGCATAATTGGCAACAGAGTAAGTAATGTTTTATATTGGCACTCTGCCATAGTTTGGAGTTCAACATTTTCCCATTGACCGATTGTATCATAACGCTTAGTGAGATTTGTAAGCTCTGCTTCCGTTGGTACACGGCCACGACGAATACTCGTCATATAGGGTACTAAATCATCCTTACTTGAAGGGCTA
>CABQQJ010000021.1 GCA_902466275.1 uncultured Veillonella sp.
GAAGCTAAGGCTAAGGCTGCAGAAGCAGCTAAAGCAAATGGTCAAGCTGCGCCAGCACAACCTGCTCAACCAGCAAAGACAGCAGCTGCTCAAACTACAGTATCTGTAATTCCAGTAGTAAAACAACCGGCTACAACATCTCAAGGTCCACGTATTGTACCAACACCAGCAGTTGTACCTGGTCAATAATGAATAGGGAATGGCTATGAAAAAAGCATTTTTACCGGAAATTACTTATATGCGAGGCCTCTGTATGCTCGGTGTTATTGGCATTCATGTAGGCTCTTACGCATTGCAAAATCCTTTTGTAAATTTAGAACTCATCAGCGTGTTAGAAATTCTATCTCGCTTTGGAGTGCCTGCGTTTTTCTTCCTCTCTGCATTTGGCTTGTTTTATCATACATCTGTAGAGGGACCATTCTCATATAAGGAATTTATGCACCGCCGTATTCAGGTGGTGCTATTTCCATATATTACGTGGTCCATCTTTTACCTGCTATATACAGGGGTGACAGCTCATAATCTTGGTAATTTGCATCCAGGACCGTTGGCGATAAATCTACTCTTTGGTACTTCTATGTATCATCTATATTTTATGGTTATTTTGCTATGGTTCTACGTGATGATGCCATTATGGCGGGCAATGGTGAAAGTCATCTTAAAACGGCCTATATTTTGGATGGTGTTACTATTTGTCATCCAAGTTGGTATCGATTATGTTTCGTCTTACATGCTTGGCCGTTGGGTAACAGAAAATCTAAGCAATCAGCCAGTTCTTAAATATCTTTTTGATATGCGACTCAACTATTGGGTTATTCATTATGTGTGGATTTTCCTTTTAGGTGCCGTATGTGCTGAACGATATGAAACCGTCTGCGAATATATGTGGCGTTATCGTTACCTTTTAGGCGTCAGTACGGTAAGCTCAGTATTGTTGATGCTTGGCTCCTATTACTATGTCATGGACGTATGGCATTACACTGTGTTAGAAGCAATTTACACGGTACATCAAATGAGTCCTATGGGCGTTCTTTATACAGGATTGGGAACGATGTTTAGTTTGTTCCTATTCCAAAGGCTACCTATGAATGTGACGATGGAGTCCATTTGGTCTGAGATAGGCGATAAATCGTATGGTATTTATTTATCACATCCATTTTGGTTGTTAATCATTTCGGGTGTGATGGCTAAATATAATCTCTTGTATACGGTGGCCAACGTGTTAATTATGTATATTATGGCGTTGGGATTATCCTATTTGTCTACGGTGGCTCTTAATTATATGCCTAAATCTATCCGTAAATTTATACTGGGGCATTAGTTTAGTATGAGAACTATTTTATTGAGAGACCTAATTGGTGCTAGTACATTAATGGTGTATGTAGTTTTAGTTAGTTTTGTAGTGCTGATTTAGTATAAAAATAATATTTGTTATACATCCGCTAGGATATAGTTTTTAACTATGGTATCCTAGCGGATTTTTGTATATCGAATTAATATCTTTCACAAAGTAAAGTGTGAAAATTTGAAAGTAATTGTGTTATAATAAGTCCATGATGATTACCACTTGATAGAGTAACGAAATAGAAAAAGAGGTGCTCCTATGCAAGAATTAACATATTTTAACGGTGAATTCGTCGAACCAGGTGCTAAAGTTATTAGCATTGATGATCGTGGCTATTTATTTGGTGACTCTGTATATGAAGTTGTTCGTGTCGTAAAAGGCCGTTGCTTCGCTTTGTCTTACCACCAAGATCGCTTGTATCGCTCTATGCGTGAAATGGATATCCCTGTAAAAATGACCCCTGATGATTTGACAGAATTGCACGAAATTTTGATCGAGCAAAGTGAAATCAAAGAGGGCTATATTTATTTACAAATCTCTCGTGGTGTAGCACCACGTCATCATGCTTATGATCGCTCTAAATTAGAACCACAAATGCTTATGTCTATCCGTACCTTGGATTTAGATGAAGTCAATAAATTGGGTGAAGGTGTAAAAGCGATAGCTTTACCTGATGAACGTTGGGATCATGTAGATATTAAGACTACAAACTTAATCCCGAATATCTTGGCACAAACAAAAGCAGAAAAGAAATTTGCCTATACAGCGATGTTATTCCGCGATGGCATTTGTACAGAAGGCGCTACATCTAATGTGTTTGCTGTTAAAGATGGTATCTTGTACACGCATCCAGCGGATAATCATATCTTAAAAGGTATTACGCGCCAAATGATCTTAACCCGTGTAGCACCATCTTTAGGTATTACCATTATTGAGAAAGAATTCGATCGTAATTTTGTAGATGATGCGGATGAATTATTCTTTACCGATACAATTGGTGGTGTCATCCCAATTACTAAGCTAGACAGAAATCCAGTATCTGGTGGTAAACCAGGTGCTATTACACTTCGTCTACGCGAAGCTCTAGAAAAATTGATGGAAGAAGGATTACCTTGATAGATAAGCTGCTTTCATCAAATAATACATATTTACCTTAAGAAAGGAAATTATTTTGATACAATTAGAACACATTAGTAAAGTCTATGAAGGCGCTACTCGTGTGGAAGCGTTGAAAGATATTAGCCTAAATGTGAAAGAAGGCGAAATCTTTGGCATTATCGGTCAATCCGGTGCCGGTAAATCCACATTGATTCGTTGCATCAACATGCTCGAAGCACCTACATCTGGCTCTGTTATCGTAAATGGTACAGATTTAACAACACTTAGCAAATCAGCTTTGCGTAAAGCGCGCAAAGATATTGGTATGATTTTCCAACATTTTAATCTCTTGTCCTCTCGCACAGTGTATGATAATGTGGCATTTCCGTTAGAGCTACAAGGCATGAGCAAGTCTGAAATCAAGGAACGTATCGAGCCAATTCTTGATATTGTAGGCCTTACTGACCGTATGAACAACTATCCATCTCAATTATCTGGTGGTCAAAAGCAACGTGTTGGTATTGCTCGTGCTTTAGCGTCTAATCCAAAGGTTCTCCTTTGTGACGAAGCTACATCTGCCCTTGATCCTCAAACAACAGATTCCATTTTGAAGTTGTTGAAAAATATCAACGAGAAGATGGGGCTCACTATTGTGCTCATTACACATGAGATGCACGTTATCCGTGAAATCTGTGATCGCGTGGCGGTTATTGAAGGTGGTGTCATCCTCGAAGAAGGTAGTACTATTGAAGTATTCACACATCCTCGCGAAAATACGACAAAAGAGTTTATTAGCTCTGTAGTGAGTGATAACTTACCTCCAGAAGCATTGGAACATCTAGAGTTGCATGATCAATGGATTGCAGGGACCGCACCATTAGTACGCCTCAAATTTACAGGACAAGCAACAGATGAGCCTGTAGTAGCAGGCCTTGTAAGACGCTTTAATTTAGATGTAAGCATCCTTTTTGGGGGCATTGATTACATCCAAAATACGAGCGTTGGTCGCCTTATCGTTATCTTGAATGGTGACCCAGAAAATGCGCAAGAAGGTTTGGACTACATCAAAACGTTACCAATTGAAAGCGAGGTGATCGGTTATGTCAGAGCAAATAATTAACCTTCTCATAACTGGTACCCTTGATACATTGCAAATGACCATTATTTCTACGGTCATGGCTATGTTACTTGGTATCCCTCTCGGTGTTATTTTGGTAGTAACCTCTAAGGGTCATATCTTAGAAAATGTAGCACTTAATAAGGTGCTAGGTGCTATCGTCAATGCAACGCGTTCCGTACCATTTATCATTTTGATGGTGTTTATCTTACCATTAACAAAGATGATTGTTGGTACTCGGGTTGGTACAACGGCGGCTATCGTACCACTTGTTATATTCATTGCGCCTTATCTTGCTCGACTCTTTGAAAACTCTATTTTAGAGGTTAATAAAGGCATTATCGAGGCTGCACAGTCGATGGGGGCCTCTCATTTTGAGGTGATTTGGCATTTCCTTTTACCAGAGGCAAAGGGTTCGCTTATCTTATCCATTACAACAGGTACTATTGGCCTTATTGGTGCTACTGCTATGGCTGGTGCCATTGGCGCAGGCGGTGTAGGTGACTTGGCCCTTACCTATGGTTATGAGCGGTTGAACTTCCCATTGATGTTATTTACTGTTGTTATTTTGATTATTTTTGTTCAAATTATTCAAACAATAGGTAACTACTTTGCACGTCGTGCGCGTCGTTCCTAATTTGATGAAATAGATTTTAGTTATATTGATTGTGAAAGTATAGGAGAATGTACTATGAAATTTAAAAAACTCCTTGCCCTTGGTGCGGCATTAGTATTTAGCGTAGCTTTTATCGCAGGCTGCGGTTCCAATAATAGCGATAATGGTGCTAAAAAAGAATTATCCTATAGTAAATCTCAGGGCCCTTACTCTGAATTGTTTGAAAAAGGTGTAAAACCAATTTTGGAAAAACAAGGCTATACCTTTAAAGGTGTAGATATGTCTGACTTGGTACAAGCGGACCAAGTGTTGAGCGATGGTGAAGTAGATTTCAACGTTGAACAACATACAGCATACATGAAAAACTTCAACGAAAAACAAAATGGTCATCTTGTAGCCTTAACTCCAATTCCAACAGTACCAGCAGGTATCTTTAGTGGTTCTAAAACATCTTTAGATCAAGTAGCAGATGGCGACACTATTGCTGTACCTAATGATGCATCCAACATGGCTCGTGCTTATGCGTTATTGCAAAAAATCGGTTGGATTAAACTTGATCCTAACAAAGATTTAGCAACAGTAACACAAGCGGATATTGTTGAAAACCCTAAACATCTTAAATTTACAGAAATGAAATCCCTTACAATTCCTTCTGTACGTACTGATTTTGATTATATTGTTATTACAGGAGCTATTATCTATAATGCAAAAATCGATCCTAAATCCGCATTGGCAAATGAAGATGTATTGCCACAATGGTTATTACAACTTGTAGTTAATGAGAAAAATAAAGATGCACAATGGGCAAAAGACATCGTAGCAGCTTACCACTCTCAAGAATTCAAAGACTACATGGAAAAAAATAACAATGGCCTATGGTTTGTACCAAAAGGTGAATAAATAAGAGAACCACCGATAAGTTGCAGCTTATCGGTGGTTCTTTTTTCCTATAATTCTATTGTATGGTAATACAAAAAATAAACCAATTAACAGTCAATAACGTCCAATCAAGCGGACAAATGAGTGTTAATCAGTTTATGATTAACAATAGTATACTAAACGAAAAAGATTTAGACAAGCTTCAAAAACAATATAATTATCAGTACTATCAAGCTGCGTGTCATGGGTCGTCACATGATTTTGATTTGTTTGATTTAGGTGCTATTAGGTTAACTACGGAACAAGGTTTGAATAAAATAAGGGTTTCACCTAATGATTTTAATTTATATGAAATTATATATTATAATAAAAAGCAGAATTACTGCTGCTGCTGTACATAAAGGTACAGGTAGTCAGACCAGTAATTCTGCTTCTATGGTTACTATATATGAAATGACGAAAGATATCAATGATGGATATGGAACCCTTCACATTGATGTTAATGGCAATCCTGAATTTTATATACTTATTCCTGCCACATAGTTTTCGTATAGTTCTTTATAGTGACCACCGCGTTTGATGAGTTCGTGGTGTGTTCCTTGTTCTGTGATAGTGCCGGTAAAAATCCAAGTATCTTGCAGTACCATGCCTACCGTGTTGTGTAAGCTTTCACGAGATACGTCGCGAATATCTACGCCATCGTTGATGATTGTGGCCGTTAAGGTTGGTATATATAATGTGCCTGCCACGGTGAGTAACGAAAGAATTGATACGATAATGACTGGAAACCATAAAGATTTTATATAGCGTATAAAAGGTTTCATTTAAATCCTTTCAGTAATTTTAGTTAAATTAATAATTTTCGATATTTATATTATATTGCATAAAATTAAAATTATCTAGTAGGATGAAATTTATTACTAAAAGTTTATTATCAATTAATAAGTATTATGATTGAGTTTATATCATCTTATTAAAATTTTTGATATACTAAATAGGCATTTTTTTTGCAATTTTTGTTTTGAAGTAGTAAGGAGAGTTTCTAATGAAGTTGAATTGGAAATTATTCGCACCGCTTGTAGTAGCTATTCTTGTATGGCTCATCGGTGCTCCTGAAGGTCTTAGCGCAAATTCTTGGATTTACGTAAGTATTTTCGCTGGCCTCGTGGTAGGGTTGATTTTAGAACCAATGCCACCAGCTTTCATCGGTATCATTGCTGTTACCGTGTCTATGTTGTTTAAGGTTGGTCCTGCTCCTGTTGTAGATAAAGCAACTGGTGTAGCAAAGGCGATTACTGATGCACAAGCTATCAGTTGGGGCCTCAGTGGTTTCTCTAATGCCATTGTATGGTTGATCTTTGCAGCCTTCATGATCGGTATTGGCTATGAAAACTCTGGTCTTGGCCGTCGTATTGCCTTGTTCTTGGTAGCAAAGCTTGGTAAGTCCTCTTTAGGTCTTGGTTATGCTATTGCTATTACTGACCTTGTATTGGCTCCATTTATTCCAAGTAATGCGGCTCGTTCTGGTGGTACGATTTATCCAATTGTATCTAGTATTTGTCCGATGTTCGATTCTTACCCCGATAAGAATCCTCGTAAAATTGGTTCCTATTTGAACTGGGTAGCATTGGCAACAACTTGTGTATCTAGCTCTATTTTCTTGACTGGTGCGGCGCCAAATCCATTGGCTCTTGAATTGTCTGCTAAATCTGGTATCGTAGCGGCAAACTGGGGCACATGGTTCCTAGCATTCTTGCCAGTGGGTATTATACTATTTATCATCACACCATTATTGACCTATGTATTCTGTAAACCGGAGGTAAAAGGGTCCCCTGAAATTGCAGCATGGGCAAGGGATGAATATAAGAAATTAGGTTCCATGACACGCAGTGAAATTTTCATGGCCTTGATTTCCGTGTTGGCTCTTGTGTTGTGGATTGGTGCTTCTACATTCAAAGTAAACCCTACAACAACAGCTTTGATTGTTATTATCTTGATGATTTTCACTAAGATTATGACATGGCAAGACTTCCTTGCTAACAAACCAGCATGGAATGTTTTGACTTGGTTTGCTACACTCGTACCTATGGCTTCTGGCCTTAAAAATGTAGGTTTCTTAGACTGGCTTGCTAAATCTGCTGGTGATTCTTTGGTTTCTTTAGATCCTACAATGGCAGTTCTTGGTTTGTTATTAGCATTCTGCTTGCTTCGTTACTTCTTTGCTTCTGGCACTGCTTATGTAACAGCTATGGTAGGCTTGTTTGCTACTCTAATTCTTCAAATTCCTGGTGTTGATCCAGCTCAAGTTATGTTAATTCTTTTAGTACCAATGGGTATTATGGGTATCCTTACACCATATGGTACAGGTCACAGCCCAATTTGGTTTGCTAGTGGCTATAACAAAGGTCCTGAATTCTGGAAATTAGGCGCTATCTTTGGGATTATCTACCTTGCGATATTTATTGTGGTGGGTATTCCATGGATTCAGTTCGTAATGCCACTTTTAGGATAGGCTTTCCGCCGCCATATGTCTCTCTGCGCTCCATTCGCTGCAAGTCGCTGGACAGACATATGGCGGCTTTTTCTATCTTAAAATGGCAAAACTCACTTCAGGTGGGCAAGTCGAGCTTACAGAACACTACGAGGGGCTTCCTTTATATCCGAAAATGGCAAAACTCGACAGAACTCGACAAATCTAAAATAATAAATATAATATTGATGTGATAGTAAATATCTTTTTTGGGTTTTCTGATGGAGGTGGTTTATTATTATGTCTGCTACAGAGCGTGTTGTACAGTCGATTTTATATGAGCTAGGCTGTGTTTTGATTGGCTGTTTGGTGATGCAGTTTGTTCCGCATGAGGGGCAGCCTTTGGTCTTGATGATTATTTTTTCCTTGTTGGCGATGGTTTGGAATTTTGTGTTTAACTGGATATTTGATAAACTAGTACCAGGTGATCGATTAGCACGAGGTCCTGTAATCCGTACAGTTCATGCGGTATTATTTGAAGGTTTGTTTATGCTTGCTACAGTACCGATTATTATGTACATGATGCATATGAGCTTTTGGATGGCCTTTGCTACAGATATAACGATGACATTAGTCATATTAGGTTATACTTATATTTATAATTGGGTATATGATCGAGCACGTCTATATTTTGTAGAGGCTTAATTTTAAATGTGAGGTAGGTACCTCTTGTAAAATCTATATCGTATAGTAGGAGGTTCTTATGTCTACAAAGTCTATTACGGGCACAGGCCTATTGTTGGCCGTAGCCTTATTAGCGCAAAGCTTGC
>CABQQJ010000022.1 GCA_902466275.1 uncultured Veillonella sp.
TCAGCTGAACCCATACAAACACCTCCTTAAAACGCTAACGTATCGACTTTCACAAAAATTAGTATTTCCATAATTTCTATCATTAGTATAACAAAAATACGCAATATTTTCAAACGTATGTTTGTTATTTTGTGGATAATTTTAACTATAAAAAAGGTATCTATCATTAGACATATTTCTAATAATAGATACCTTTGTGCTTTGAATTTTTTAATTCTAAGTATATAACACAACGACAGATTACATTTATTGTTCCGGTCCAACCCGATTTTCGTCTACCGTATCTAAGAATCGTGTTAACTCGCCAATAAATAGAAGTTTTACACTACCCACTGCACCATTACGGTGTTTACGGATAAGAACCTCTGCCTCATCACCCATTTCAGAATTTTCATCATAGTATTTATCGCGATACAAGAAGATAACGATATCCGCATCTTGTTCAAGAGAACCAGATTCACGAAGGTCAGATAGTACAGGCCGTTTATCTGGTCTGCTTTCAACACTACGAGACAACTGCGACAAAGCGATAACCGGCACGTTAAATTCACGAGCAATCAGTTTAAGATTACGAGAGATTTCGGACACCTCTTGTTGACGATTTTCACTGCCCTTACCAGCATTTCGACCTTGCATCAACTGAATATAATCGACGATAACGAGATCGAGGCCATGCTCCACCTTGAGACGGCGCAATTTAGAGCGCATATCTTGTACGGTAAGGCCCGGCGTATCATCGATAAAGAGCTTGGATTTACTCATGCGATCCGCTGCAGCGATAACCTTTTCCCAGTCAGCAGGATCCATGTTCGCACGGCGCAATTTTTCAGAACTCACACCTGCCACGGAGGACAAAATACGACCAACGAGCTGTTCCTTGCCCATTTCTAGGGAGAAGAAAGCTACCGTCTTGTCGTACAACATCGTTACGTTTTGAGCGATGTTCAAGGTGAAAGCCGTTTTCCCCATCGCAGGACGAGCTGCTACGAGGATGAGGTCAGATTTTTGTAGACCATTGAAGACATGGTCCACATCTTTAAAGCCTGTTGGAACGCCTGTAATAGCACCATCATGCTGTTGCAATGCATTTAATTTATCTAAGTTAGATAATACAACCTCCCCAATAGGAGCAAATGATGATTCGGACTGTGTTTGACCACTTACGTCTAGCACCATTTGCTCTGCCTTGTTGAGGATAGTCGTTGGTTCATCTTCGCCAGCGTACGTCATGCCTACGATTTTATTCCCTGCATCGATAAGGCGGCGCAACTGAGCTTTCTCGCTGATGATTTTCGCATGTTCCTCTACATTGTAGGAAACCGATTCATTCGCAAGAGATGTAATATAAGCAAGACCACCTACCGCATCGAGGCGCTTACGACGATCTAGCTCTTCACCAACGGTGATAAAGTCAGCTGTCTTATTGGCATGCACGATTTCTAAAATGGCATCGTAAATAATACGATGTGCATCGCGGTAAAAATCTTCAGATTTAAGAATACTCGTCACCGTATCTACAACGGCTCCCATATTGGATCCATTAGTTAATAAAGCCCCCAAAACGGCCTTTTCCGCATCTAGATTATGCGGTGGAATGCGTACATCCATGATAATCCCCTTCACACAACCACTATGGATAAAAGAATTCACCATACTCAAAGAGCATGGTGAACACTATTATTCAGCTACTACGTTAACCTTGATAGTACTTGTAATTTCAGGATGAACACGAACTAATACGTCATGTACGCCCAATGTTTTCAATGGTTCTTTGATTTCGATTTTCTTTTTATCGATATCTACTTTGTATTGAGCTTTAGCAGCATCGGAAATATCTTTAGCAGTAACGGATCCGAATACACGGCCTTCTTCGCCCATGCGAACTTTTACAGTTACTTCAACCTTAGTCAATTGAGCTGCCAAGATCTTAGCTTCGTCATTTGCAACGGCTTTATTATGAGCAATGGATTCTTGTTTTTGTTTCGCATTATTTACGTTAGTTGCTGTACCTTCAAGGCCAAGACCTTTTTTAATCAATACATTACGACCATATGCGTCGCTAACTTCAACGATTTCGCCTTTTTTACCAACTTTTTTAACGTCTTCTAACAATACTACTTTCATTGTTGTTCCTCCTCTTGTTCTACGGAATGAAGCGCATCAAGAGCATGCTCCAAAATGGCCTGCTTCGCTTCCTCTACGGTCATACCTTGTAATTGGGCACCAGCCACAGTTCTGTGACCACCGCCACCCAAGGCTTCCATTACAACTTGTACGTTTACCTTGCCTTTGGATCGAGCGCTGACGCCGATACCGCCATCATTTAGGGAATATAATACAAAGGCAGCTTCAATATCTTCATTACTGATGAGCATGTCCGCACTTTGTGCAGCCAACGCCATCATATCCTTCAAGCCTTCAGGCGCTACGGAAATAGCAATCCCTTCAGTACGACTTGCTTCAAATACCATTTTAGCACGCAATTGGATAGAATCGAAGGTTTCAATAAATAATTGTTTAACTCTGTCGATATCCGCTCCTGCACGGCGCAAAAATGCTGCAGCCTCAAAGGTACGCGCACCAGTTTGTTGAACAAAGTTCTTCGTATCTAATACGATACCTGCATAAATACCTGTAGCTTCCGCTTTTGAAAGCTTCACAGGAACGCCTGCATATTGTACAAGCTCTGTTACGAGCTCAGATGTGGAAGATGCAGTAGGTTCCAAATAGGTAAGTAATGGATTTTCTACAAAGTCCGCTGCACGACGGTGATGGTCGATAACGATGCGTCGTTCAGAAATTTCAAGCGCCTCTTGAGCTGCCACCATTTCCTGACGATGCGTATCACACACGACAGTGAGCGTATTCGCATCTACCCATACTCTTGCAGCTTCTGCAGTAATAATATTCTCTTTCCAGAACTCTGACTCGTTAAGAACATTCACCATTTTATCGATGGCGCTAGTTTCTTTTGAAAGCGCAATGCGCACGTCTTTACCAAGTGCTCGAGCAATGGCGGCTACACCGATAATACCACCTAATGCATCGTAGTCTTCACGTTGATGCCCCATGATAAGAATCTTATCAGAATCAATCATAAGCTCATGTATTGCTTGAGATACAACACGAGCACGAACGCGCGTATTCTTTTCAACGCCTGCCGTATTACCACCAAAGAAACGTGTACTTTCACCATCCATAATACACACTTGGTCACCACCGCGACCTAAGGCGATATCTAAGGCTGCACGAGCACGACCAGATACATCTTTCACAGAACCTACATTTTCACTAATACCAATAGAAATCGTAGCTGGTACTTGACGTGGAGATGGTACTTTACGGATTCGTTCGAGCACTTTAAAACCATCTTCCTCCATCTCATGAAGCGCACCACGAGAAATGGCAAAGGTATACATATCATCTTGGAAGTTACGAATAAAACCTTCGTAGCGATCGATTTCATCCGTAATAATGTTATTAATATCTGTCCAAACGCTAGTATACTCACGGTCACTAAGACCTTTTGTCAATTCTTCGAGATTATCGATTTGAATCATACCCCATACAGGTTGCCCCTCTTCGGCTTTAATACGGGCTTTTTCTAGGTCTGTAATGTCCTTGAAGTACAATGCCATCACTGCATGTTCCGCAAGTTCATCTTCACTATCAATATCTGATCGCGTATCCCGAGGATCGATAAATTTATAAATAATTTGAAAATACTTATCTTCATACTGTTCCGTCATAAATCCAGATTTTCCCCAGATTTTATCAATACGGAAGCCAGGCATAAGAGCAGACATTTTTTGAAGTTTATTCCAGTCTACCTTAACCCAGTCTGCAAAGACACTATTATTCCATACGAGGGTACCTTGTTTATTAACAAGAGCAATCCCCATTGGCAAGTTTTGTAAAGCAAAGTTAGAAGCTTGTGTGACGTTTTTCATCATCGCCCCAAACTGTTCTCTTGCTAAACGACGCCGGTTATGAAGGGTATTATAATTAACCAAATACGCCGCTACTACAATGATTAATGCTAAAATCGCAATAGCCCAATTTAAATAGGCCAACAATAATAGCAATAATACGAGAACGGCAACAATGGTAATTTCTAAACCTTTCCATCTCCGTTGAAAGGATTTCATAACGGCCTCCTTTCTATTATGAGCTACGTTTTTCGAAACGTGCTCTCATATCTAAAAACATATCAAAAACACCATATATAACGAGTGCCAATGGACTCATTATATATAAAAAAGCTATAATAGCAAACTTAAAAATACCTGCTAAATTATAGGATTTCATGATGGACAATAAGCATGTAATGCCATTAAGTCCACAAATCATAGCACCAAATAAAGCTAGATTAAGACCTACATCAGCAAGAATACTTTCAGTATAGCCAAGATATGGCCCAGCATAAGCAAGGATTATACCAACCGCTAGTACACCAGCCCACCAAAGTGGCATGCGCCACGTATCCATTGTTGGCAACGTACGCATCACACTATTTGTGCGGCGACCAATATACGATACAAGCTTAGCTAAGATATAAATCACTATTGCATTTGCTGCAAACCAATAGGCTAAAAGCATTCGTTTCACTTGCTGAAATGCAAAATCTAAACGGTTAATATATGCATCCATCTGTTCTTGTGTCATAGGTTGCTGCTTTACAGACTCAATTATAGCATTCTTAAGATCTACATCAATCATTCGACTAATCTGAGATAAGTCAAAAGATGTGAGGCCTGCAGAAATTAAAATTCCTATAAGGCTCGTTAAAGTAAGTGCAATAGCAGGTATAACGATAAGCTTACCAAAAGACCAATTCGCTCTGAAAGCTTCTCCAAGGAAAATACTCGGCAAAGAATATGCCAAAATAGTAGCCATTGCCATTAATGGGCCTACTAAAAGTGAAACGAGGACAAAAGCTACCACTGATGCGGCACAACTATATCGACTACCCCAACGAATGCCAATCAGTGCAATCCCAGATGGCGCAACCAAAGTTGCAAGCAAACTAAGGAAGGGCACTGTCGATCCTACTATAGTTAACATAACAACAATGGTCGATACAAATGCAGTTTCCACCATCGCTCTTGTATTTGTTTTATTCATAAATCACCATTCTTACATAAGAAGATATATTAATTGGTATCTTTTAATTATAACAGTTTAAAACGGTAACTTCAAATACCCCATATAGTAGACGAATGCGATAGCAGTGCTATTAATGGTAGTTTTTATTGCTCTTTTAAAATGTCAAAAGTACCACACCATGAGGTGCGGTACTTTCATATATTGTATTTGATTATACGTCTTGAATAATCGGCAAGATCATAGGACGACGGCGAGTTTTATCATAGAAGAATTTACCCAACGCGTCGCGTACGTTTTGCTTAATAGTAGTCCAATCTTTAATACGTTGCATTTCGCATTCTTCAAGGACTTGGTCTACACGATGTTCTGCAGCAATCATAAGTTCTTCTGCATCGCGTACGTATACGAAGCCACGAGATACGAGGTCTGGACCAGCTACGATTGTACCAGAAGCTTTGTCCATCGCCATAACAACGATAACCATACCTTCTTGTGCCAATTGTTGACGGTCGCGGATAACGATATTACCTACGTCACCAACGCCAAGGCCATCAACGAAGATAGCGCCAGCTTGTACACGGCCACCTTTACGTCCACCATCTTTATCAAATTCAAAGATTTGACCATTATCGCCGATAAGGACTTTCTTAGGATCTACGCCCATAGCCACACCAAGTTCACCATGACGGCGCAACATGCGGTACTCACCATGAACTGGGATGAAGTATTCTGGACGAACAAGGTTAAGCATTGTTTTAAGCTCTTCTTGGCTCGCATGACCAGATACGTGGATACCACGATCTTTACCGTATACTACGTGACAACCTAGACGAAGCAAGTTATCGATAGTTCTACCTACAGCACCTTCGTTACCTGGAATTGGTGTAGCAGAGATGATAACTGTGTCATTCGGTGCCAATTCTACAGTGCGGTGGTTGCTTGTAGCCATACGGGACAAGCCTGCCATCGGTTCACCTTGAGAACCAGTTGTTAAGATCATAATTTGGTCATCTGTGTAGTTGTGCATTACATCTACGTCGATGATTGTATTTGGTGGAATATTCAAGTATCCGCGCTCTTGGGCAATTTCTGTAACATTGACCATGCTACGGCCCATAACTACAACCTTACGGTTGAACATAACCGCCGCATCAATAGCTTGTTGGATACGAGATACGTTAGATGCAAATGTTGCCAAAACAACGCGGCCTTTTGCTTCTCCAACAGCTTGTTTAATCGCAGGACCTACGGAACTTTCAGAACCAGTAGTACCTGGTTTTTCTACATTTGTAGAGTCCGATAATAGCGCTAATACGCCTTTGTTACCGAGCTCAGCAAATTTGTGCATATCCATCAAACGGCCATCAACTGGAGTTTGGTCGATTTTAAAGTCCCCTGTATGAAGTACAGTACCGATTGGTGTATCGAAGTACACTGCGCAGGAGTCAGGGATGGAGTGGTTTGTTTGGATGAAACCAACATTTACAGAACCAATTTGAACTTCATCGCCGGCAGCAATCGTACGCAGACATTTTGGAGATACCTTATGTTCTTTAAACTTGCCTTCGATTAAACCACAAACGAGGTTTGTTGCATATACTGGGCAGTTAATTTCTTTCATAAGGTATGCCAAGGAACCGATATGGTCCTCATGACCATGAGTAATTACGACAGCTTTCACGCGATCCTTATTCTCGATGATATAGCTCATATCAGGAATAACGATATCTACGCCAAGCATATCTTCACTAGGGAACGCAAGACCAGAGTCGAGAACGATGATTTCGTCCTCATATTGGAAGATGGTCATGTTTTTACCGATTTCACCAAGACCGCCAAGAGGGATGATTTGGAATTTACCCTTATTAGCGCCATTTGGTGTACGACCTACTAATTCCACGTGTTCCTCTTGATGATTGCGGTTCGTGGAACGGTTATTTGGACGGTTGTTGTTACGGTTTTGACCATTTTGGCCATTGCGACCAGTATTATTAGTACGCGTGTTGCGCGTATTTTCACTACGTTCACCGCGTGGTGCACGAGTTTGGCGTGGTTTACGTTCTGTACGTTCTTGACCTTCACCTTGCTCGGCATTGCGACGAGTATTTGTACGGCGTGTCGTATTAGTACGACCACCATTTGCATTTGTACGAGTATTTGTACGGCGTTGACGTGTTGTGCCTTCACCTTCACCAGCTGCTTGTTGACGAGTACGACCTTCGCCAGCAGGGCGGCGTGTATTAGTGCGGCGGCGAGTCTGTTTATGTTCGCCTTCAGCCGCAGCTGTAAGAGTAGCAGTTTTTGCTACTGTTGGTTCTGCTTTCACTTGCGCAGTAACCTGATTATCTGTTGTATTCACAGTTCCTCCTAAAATTTTGTTCATTAATTTATTTAACATAGTTTTTCTCACCTATCACTTGAATTGATCTATGCCACGAGGAAATGTCACACAAAGAAAAAGGCGCTATTATACTAGCGTCTCGTCAAATGGGCGCAAAAATGCGCTATCAAATTTTGCCGTTCCTAGTTTGTGTGCCATTTGCCGTAGCAAATGAGTATAGTGCACTATCAGATGCTTCAACCGCAAGAGACTTCTATTTTTATCTCAATCCGATACGCAGTGCAATATAGTCCGATCTGTTTTGATGAAAGCCTCACTTTCATACGTTGTGCTCATTATAACATAAAAACAACATAAACAAAAGAGTTCTACGCTTGATTCATTAAAAGTAACATAAAATTTTACTACTACTTAAAAGGGCGGCTCAAACCGAACCCCCCCAAAGCATTTCATTATTTATCATCTGGCATACTTTTATAAAATCCTTCAATATGCCATTCGCCATTTTCTTCGACCAGAGATATGTAGCGTGTCATGTGCGCAGCCTCAACCGCGCCATCTCCGGGTTTAGTGACTTGCAGATCCGCTTCGTAAATGATGCGTTTCATGCTGTTTATACGAGTGATACGACTCGCACCTAAGGACCCGACAACCACCTTCGGCGCCGACTTCATAGATTCCATCCATTTTTGCTTTTCTACGGGATTCGTCTTAGTCTGATTGATAACATAGGTGAAAGCCTTATCATAGTTCTTTTCATTGACGGCGTCAAAATAACCGTGAACAACATCCCGTGCAACTTCATCACTGCCTTGACCGACAATGATGTTCGTAAACCATCCG
>CABQQJ010000023.1 GCA_902466275.1 uncultured Veillonella sp.
GAGGGAATATATTAATTCTAGAGGTAATACCTCGACCTATTAATATCTCATCTGAGGGTTATAGGACAAAACGTGTTGGTACTTTAATCCCAATCATTGAAAGATAATTTGTCATAGTTATGCAAATCACCCCAAGAAATGGCATCCCCCCAAGTTGGAATTATGCCTTGAAGTTGGGCTCTTTCATTCATAGAACTATATATTTTAGAAATACTTGCATCAGTTGGCATTACCTTAAGTATTTCTTTTGCAGAAAGCGGTCTTGGTGAGTGTAAATAACACCACCAAAAGACCGCTTTTATACGTTTTTCTACAGACATTCCTCGATGGTAACGCAATAAACGTCTGAGTTGTGCGTTTACTCCGCCTTCAATAGGGTTATTAGTCCTCGGACATTCTTTATCCAACACCAATGTTTCATCTAAATATCGAAACATTGTCTCTGTATTAATTAATACCACTAGAGAGTTATAGGCTTTTAGTAATCGTTCATGCGTAGCTCTTAAATTATCATTACTATCACGTGTCATTTCATTTAGAAACTCTTTAAAAGTCACCCTCCAATTAAATAATCGTTGAATCCATATTTTTGCATCTTCCTGTGTTTTTACGTTATATAAATCGCTTGCTAAATCTTTTAACATAATGCCTGCTAATGTCTTAGGCCGCCTAGTAGTGTAACGATGTACTTGCCATACGGCATGAACAATACAACGTTGAAGCTTGGCGGTACGCCAAACTTTTTTTAATGCTTTTCTAAGACCAGGTCCACCATCAGAAACGACCACAATGGGGGTCGCTATTCGCTGCATAAGAGCTTGCCATGAGCGAGACTGTTCTGACCTACATAAATACCACCCTAATACATATTCACCATCATAACAGATCAAAATACAAGCTTTTTTAGCTAAGTAAATACCATCAACGAATACCACATCTCTCGAGGTTTCAATTTTGGGCGGCATAGGCCATATTTGCCAGAAATCAGCTATCTGTCTACGAAATGTACGGCCCTGCCCAGGCATGTCCTGTTGTGTTTCTTTACTAAATAACCAATTTAGAAATCGATGAAAACATTTAGTAGTATTATCAATAGTTTGTGTAAAGGTGATGTTACACTGCTTACAATGCCATCGTTGTGATCCAGCTTTAGTTTTCCCATATTTTTGACAAGAAAATCCACAATTTATACATCTTACCAGCATGATTATTCCCTCCACTTAGAACACGATTTTCTAAGAAGATATAACCTTATTGAAGCCAGTAAAATCAAGGGTTTTGGGACTTTTTACCAACACATTTTGTCCACCCTCTAAGTTTATCAAAAGAACTTAAAATAGCGATGGATCCAGTAATTTACTGGCTCCATCGCCTATAAAACCAACACGTTTTGTCCTATAACCCCATTCTCGTTAGTA
Organism: uncultured Veillonella sp.; assembly: GCA_902466275.1. GTDB lineage: Bacteria > Bacillota > Negativicutes > Veillonellales > Veillonellaceae > Veillonella. The sequence goes on from CABQQJ010000023.1 coordinate 1,419, forward strand.
ACTAGCACAATAAAAATAGCAGGGCTGCCACCCTGCTATTTTTTCGTTCATATGAGACTATGTCACATATTGACATCCCTTGTCATATATAGAATAACACTTCACTATAGTGTAGTCAATAAATCCTCTACGCAATCACTCTTAAAAGCTTATCCACTCTAAATTCTCAAAATTATTTAAAATTCGTTTATCCATTTTTACCACTTGATTGGAAAACTCTATTCGATTATTAACAAATGAAATATCTGTATACCATTCCTTTAAACTAGCATACACTTCATTCTCTAAATCAATAATAATGGTTTCAATGGGATCCCAGGTTTTGCATCTTACAGACTCGACCATAACCATACTATTACCTATGAAAGTAACGTCCCTACCATAAATCCAAAACGGTAATACTTTCCCCTTTATAGAAATAGAATATATAGCATCTCCATGAGGTGGTTCCGTTTCATATTGTGCTTTTATATTGTACTTTTCCATTATCTCATTGCTAGCATTTTCTATATATGGCAACGTTGAAATCTTGTAATTATCTGCGTTCATAAAAGCTCCATTATTTTTAATATCAACCACAACAAAGAGGACTGTATATCGCTATTTGTGTAAAAAGTATTTTGCTATACTTATTACGAAGAGAGTCCGTTGACGTGAGTTAGGTTCATCTCCGCGAGGAGGTGATACTATGACAAATCATGAAGTTACCTATGTAATTATCATAGTTCTGTTATCAGTAGTCACTATCATTGCACTAGTTAAGTAGTACAACGATAAACGCCTAACGTATAGAGGAGTGCAGTCCTCTAACACGTTAGGCGTCATCATAATTTTGTTCAGTTTTAGATGAGCCTAACGCCCTAATCACGTTAATGGGCTCTCTTTATATGTATATTATAAGCTAATCAAGCTTAAAAAGATAGTACAGTAATAAACTCAATTAGTACCTACACTGTTAATCATTTCTCTAGCCCGCTCAACAGAAACTGGCTCATTAAATAAAAACACATGGTTCTGCCCCCCATGTTCCCAAGAGGCTAGATAGACAAAATCATCCACCATTCGATAGGTAACAATTATATCATTTACAACCTCTGTTTTCTGAGGTAAGTAATCCTTATAATCACCTGCGATATTACCAGATAGAGTCGATACGCGATACTTAATATACTTTGGCATATCATCTACACGGTCAAAATATGTTCCTTTTAAAAGCTCATGATAGGCATACACAACTTGTAATACATCGTGATCCACAATGGATACATGTACGGAACGTAATCCCTCTAAACCACTTGGCAACTGCGGTTTAAAGTTCAAATGTTGCTTAGCCTCATATAGGGTATCAAACACCTCTAGAGATTGACCTTTACGAGTGCTTCTATAATCGCTATCCGTCATAGTACAACTACCGAGTCTGTCAGGACATGGAAACTCATTTCTGTCACCATAGGGCTGATCATAAATCGAATTACCATTGAGTCTAAAACGAGTCGAATCATCTGCGGACACAACATTAATGGAACCTATAAAAGCTAACGTAGCTAATGCACATACAACCTTTTTCATTATATATTCCCCTACAAACAAACTATATATATCAAGTAAATTATATCACTAAAATTTGAAACAGCTATCATCACAAATCTATCACATTTGATAGTATCTATCGCAAATCATTCTACTATTCAAAATTATTGTAGGTGCTATAATGAACTCAACAAAAGGAACAGGTGCTCATATGATACTAAATGCACTATTCCAAAACTATAGTTAGTAGTTATATAAAGGAGACTATCATGACACATACACAATTAACACAACTCGTACAAGCTTTATTAGATGCACCTACAAGCAATGAAACAGTAAAGGAATTCGCTCAATCTTGGATCGATGCAGAAGACACCCCTAAACAGGCTGAACTCACAAAACAACTCGTATCTGTAGCAGAACAAAACATTGCTCTTATCGATGAAACAATCGGCTTTGCAGGCTCTGAACTTGCTACACAAATCCTCGGTGCAGAAGGCGCAGCTAACCTATTACAACACGCTAAAGACATCAAAGCAGAAGGCGCAGAATTCTGCGACTGCCCTGGTTGCGTAGCTGCTAAAAATATAATTGATTTGAAAGCGGAAATTGAATAATATAAATTAATAGAAAGAGGCTCCTTAAAAGGAGCCTTTTTCTATATGTTAACTAATTTATACCTTTATATAATCACCTTGAGCCTTACCATTTTCAAAAATTTTAGCTTTATCGCCTACTCTACTTTGCTCAATAAGTAAACTCAAGCCGTATTTATATTTAAATTCATTATCCTGGTTTGTCAAATATGCTAGTTTAGCCTCATCTTTTATCACATCATCACGGTTCCACCAAGGCTTTATCTCTATAACAACAAAATTTTTCTCATTACTGCCACGTTTATGAATAATAATATCTGGTCTAATACGACTCTCCCCCATACTTTTTTTATCAGCTACATTTCGATTATATTCACAATCTACATGATATTCAGTAACAAATAACTCCAAATAATGACCAAGTTTATGTGAAATAGATAGTTCACTAACATGTTCATCATTCTCCACCGGTTCATCAGCCTCATAATTTATTAAAAACTGATCATTATTATGCAACATATCTAATGACTCCCTCAACACCGCTAAGAACTCATCTATCAGCTCCATCATATATTCTCCTAACAATATAATCTCTCCAACAACAATTTAACTTATATTATTTATTATTCTCCCCTTTTATATAAACTCCTCTATCAATACAACTAATTTATTGATACCAACAATTTTATCTTAATCTACTTAAATAAAAAGACCCTTTATTGTGATATGTCCCCCTTTACTGGACAACCAGTAAGGGGGGGACATATCAAAGCATAGGGGCTTTTTTTCTACTCACTCGCTTCCACAAGTGCTTTTGTATATGGGTGTACCGCTTCTTTAAGTCGTTTTGATTCGATGGTTTCTACGATTTGCCCATCTTTCATAACGATGATTCGGTCTGTTACGGCTTGTAATAGTCCGATGTCATGGCTGACGAATACGTAGCCGAAGGGCTGTTCCGTATGGATTTTTTGTAATAGGTCTAGCACCAGCTTTTGGTTCACCGCATCAAGGGCTGATGTAGGTTCGTCAAAGAGTACTAGCTTGGGGTTCATCAACATGATCCGTGCCAATACGACACGTTGTAACTGACCACCGCTGACTTCGTGAGGGTATTTATACACCGTATTTTCTGGCAAGTCTACTCGTTGCATCCATTTACGGATATCGTCCTTTGCTGACGCCACATCCATAAGCCCATAGTTGATATACGGCTCTAAGAGAAATGCTTCTAAGTTCATTCTAGGCGGAATCACCGCCAAGGGATTTTGGAACATCATCTGCATAGAGCGATATATTTCTGTATGATTTTGAATGGAATGGATATCCTCACCAAAGAGTCGCAAGGTGCCAGATGTAGGTTTTTCTAGCAGGGCAATTATCCTAAGCAATGTACTTTTACCAGAACCACTACCACCAGCAATACCTACCCGTTCATTCTCCGCTACAGAAAAAGATACATCATCAACAGCACGAACCGTATGATTGTGGTTTGTATATTGTTTACATATATTCTCGAGTTGAATCATACTACACCACTTTCATTACGGAATCTAACAAAATACGAGTATACTCATCCTTTGGATGGGCCATAACCTCTTCGGTGGATCCTACTTCAACGAGTTGCCCCTTATTCATAACACCGATGCTGTTGGCAATGCGCGCCGCCGCCTTGATATTATGGGTTACAATAATCACCGTTGCCCCAAGAGCCTGTGTTACCTCTTTCATAAGGTCCAATACAGAGGCTTGCACCAGCATATCTAAGGCACTAGTTGGTTCATCAGCAAATACGATGCTAGGCTTCAAGATAAGGCTTAAAGCTATTGCCAATCGCTGCTGCATGCCACCGCTCAATTGAAACGGATAGGACTGCAAGATACGCTCTCCGTCGGTTAAGTGAACAAGATTAAGCATATCTATAACGCGGCTTACATCATAGCTTTCATCATGAGCACAGAACAAATCCTTAAAGTGATTTTCTACGGTGCGATTTGGATTTAGATAGGCGCTGGGATTTTGAAAGATCATAGAAATCTTCGTGCCCCGCAATTGTCGCCAATCACCATCACTCAATGTAGAAACATCGGTTCCGTTTAGCAAAATTTGGCCGCTAATGGTAGCTTGTTTCAACATGCCAAAGGCGGCACGAACTAACGTAGATTTACCAGATCCGCTTTCACCAACGATAGCAAAGACCTCACCATTGGGCACGGAGAAGGATACATCGCGTACCGCTTGCTCCGCACCATATGAAATTGTAACCTTATCAAATACGATACAATCAGATTTATTCAATAGTAGAATCCTTTGTTAATAAGTAGTAATCGATTGGATGTACTGGTACATTTTTAACTTTTGTAGTAGATACAACTGTTGCACTTGGATATAACAAGTAGATATCTGCCACGTCATCAACTAAGATTTGTTGCGCTTGTTTTGCAATATTAGAGCGTTCGTTTTGATCAAATGTTACAGACAATTGGTCGATTAACGCATCTACTTGAGAATTAGTGTAGCCGCCAATGTTTGCTTTCGCACCAGTTTTGTAGAATAAGCTGAGGAACCAGTAAGGATCGTTTGTAGACATAGTCACTACATTGCGTTCTACCAAATCAAAACCATCTGTACCAAGTGTATCTACTTCATCAGGGCTTTGTAATTTCTTAAGAGTTACAGCAATACCCGCTTTTTTCAATTCTTGTTGGATTTCTTCGTATAAGCTTGTGTCTTTACCCCAAATAGCAATAGTAATCGCTAATTCTTTGCCATCTTTTGCATACATGCCGTTTGCATTCTTAGCGTAACCAGCTTGAGTCAAGATTTGGTCAGCTTTTGCTACATCTGTCATCGGTTTATTAGCAATCGCATCATAGCCTAAGTTAGCAGATGGCGGGAATGGTGCCGCCCCTGGTGTAGAGCCATTGCCAATGATTTTAGCCATGGAATCATAGTTAATGATATGAGCAATAGCGGAACGTACAGCTTTATCATGCAATGGAGAAACTTCAGTATGGTTCAATTTCAACATGAGTACACGAACGCCTGCAACGTCTTGAATGTTGAAGCCATCTTTGAACAAGCTGCGGTTAGCAGAGTCCACTTTTTGAATTACGTCTACGTCTTTAGATTGCAACGCCATAGCGCGTTTGTTATTGTCTTCGATGTCTTTTACAGTTACAGTATCAAGACCTGGTTTGCCACCCCAGTAATCTGCAAAGGCAACGAGTTCAATAGTTTCACCTTTTTTGAAAGTAGTGATTTTGTAAGGACCGGTAAGAACTGGTTTAGATGCTACATCTTTAAGATCTGCAGTATCCATGATAACGAAAGCAGGTTCAGTCAAGCTAGATAACAAGGAACCATTAGGCTCTGTAGTTTTAATAATCAAGTTTTGACCATCTACTGTGATGGACTCAATTTTAACAGCTTTAGCGGAACGAGCACTTTGTTTCATCGTATACTCGATGGACTCTTTTACCTTTTGAGGCGTCATCGGAGTACCATTGTGGAATTTAACGTTTTCACGGATGTGGAATTTCCATGTTGTAGGGTCTACATTTTCCCAAGAATCTGCCAATTGTGGGGCAAATTTCATATCCGGTGTTACAACGGCTAAGTTTTCACCTGCACCGATACGAGTCAATGTCCACGCATCCCATTCGTGAGTTGGATCTAATGTTTCACCAAACCAATACAAACCAACATTCATATGCTTCCCTTGTTTGCCGTCTTTAGCAGTATCATTGCCACAGCCGACCAAGAGAGCTACCATGCATAGCATGGACAAACATGCTAACAACCAACGTTTCATAATATCTCCTTTAAAATACATTGCCTCGTCGAGGCTTTCACCATAAAAAATCTATACACAGCACGGTTAACGAGATACATCGAGGGCATCGCGCAACGCATCACCAATATAGTTAAATAAAACAACAGTAATAAAAATAGCGAGCCCCGGGTAAATTAGCAGCCACGGCGCCGTTTGTAGAAAATCTCGGGAGCTCAACAAGATAGCGCCCCACTCCGGATCCGGCGGTTGCACACCGATGCCTATGAGCGAGAAACTGGCTACCAAAATGATGGCATCACCTAGATGTTGAATAATAACAATCACCAACGGTGGCAATACATTCGGCAGAATATAGCGCCACAGAATTCGTAGATTTGAAGCACCTGACATACGAGCAAAGGTAATATACTCCGCGTGGCGTTCAATCTGTACGAGGCCTCTAGTGATACGGGCATATTCCGCCCATTTCGTAATGCACAAGGAAATGATTACATTCGTTATGCTAGGTCCCATAATACCGATGAAAGCAATGGCAATCACCATGTTCGGGAACCCTAGTACCAAATCAATCAAGCGAGATAACCAACGGTCAATGCGAGGTGTAGAGAATCCTGCTAACCCACCAATAGCGATACCGATGGCCCCACTAATGCCAATGATGGTGAAAGCAATCCCTAAAGAGGCTTTACCACCGTACAGAATACGAGACCACACATCACGACCGAGTTGGTCAGTACCTAATAGATGGGTACTACTAATATCTTGTAAGCGGTCCGCGATACTCGTCGTTTCAGGATCAAAAGGTGCTATATAGGGAGCGCATAAGAAAAATGCAATCCACAGAGC
>CABQQJ010000024.1 GCA_902466275.1 uncultured Veillonella sp.
TGAACAATATTTAGAAACCTTCTACCGCACCTTTGATGAAGTAAAAGACCAGTTCTTTGACGGTATGATTATTACCGGTGCTCCTGTTGAGTTAATGCCTTTTGAAGAGGTAGACTATTGGTCTGAACTCGTAGAAATCATGAACTGGGGCGAAGAGCATGTTTACTCTACGTTTTATATCTGTTGGGGTGCTCAAGCTGGCTTATATCATCACTTTGGCATTAATAAATCGATTATGGATGAGAAATTATTTGGTGTGTACGAACACGATATTTATAATGATCGACCAGTGCTCATGCGTGGATTTGATGAAAAGTTTTGGATGCCACATTCTCGTCACACTACAGTTTCTTTGCAACAAATTAAGGAAAATCGTGACTTGGAACTTTTGGCTGGGTCTGAACCAACAGGAGCTGCTATCGTTCGTAGTTTAGATAATAAACATATCTTTGTATTTGGTCATGCCGAATACGATTGGGATACACTTAACCGTGAGTACGTGCGGGATATCAAAAAAGGTATGGATATTGCGGTTCCTGAAAACTACTTCCCGGATAATGATCCAAAACAACGTCCCATCGTGCGCTGGCGCTCTGTAAGTACACTATTATTTACAAACTGGTTGAACTACTATGTATACCAAGAAACACCGTACATCATTGAACAAATCCAAAAAATGAAATTTGAACGGGATAAAAATTTAGGCGCTTACATCTAAATGTAAGTACTTATTTCTAATCTATTGATAGTACTATGTACCCCTAATTACTTCTAACATCTCTCAAGGGAGCTGGTTCTTTGGAAGTAATTAGGGGATTTTATTTCTCATAAATGACTTAGTTCGCTTTAGCGGTTTTGGTAAAAGCTTTTATCCTCCTTTGTCCACCATAGTTTAAAGTTATGGAGAAAAGAATATAAAAAATAGTAGACATAACTTTTAAAGCATAGTACTATACTAGGTATAAAGAACGAACTCAATTCACAGTTAACATAAAGGAGTTGTCATAATGAGTAAACAATACAGATTTGAAACATTACAATTACATGCCGGTCATACGGTAGATCCAACAGGTTCTCGTGCAGTACCTATTTACCAAACTACATCTTTCGTATTTAAAGATGCAGAAGAAGCAGCTGGTCGTTTTGCATTGACTAATCCTGGTGGTATTTACTCTCGCCTTGGCAATCCTACTACAGATGTATTAGATGCTCGAGTGGCAGAACTTGAAGGCGGTGCTGCTGGTATTGCAGTAGCATCTGGTTCTGCAGCGGTTACGTACTCTATTTTAAATGTAGCAGATGCTGGTGATAATATTGTTGCTGCATCTACATTGTATGGTGGTACTTATAATTTGTTTACTGCTACATTGCCTCGTTTGGGGATTCAAACTAAATTCGTAAATCCGGATCATTTGGAAGAATTTGAAGCAGCTATCGATGAAAAGACTAAAGCCGTTTATATCGAATCTATTGGTAACCCTGGTATTAATCTTATCGATGTACAAGCTATAGCTGATATTGCACATAAGCACAATATCATCTTGATCGTAGATAACACATTTGCATCTCCATACTTGTTCCGTCCATTAGAACATGGTGCTGACGTAGTAGTACACTCTGCTACTAAATACCTTGGTGGTCATGGTACAACATTGGCTGGCGTAGTTGTAGAATCTGGTAAATTCGACTATAAAGGTTCTGGTAAATACCCTGGCTTCTCCGAAGGTGATGAACATTACAATGGTTTAGTGTATGGTGATTTGCCAATTCCATTCACTGTAAAAATTCGTGCTCAATTGCTTCGTGATACTGGCGCGTGCATTACACCACTTGCAGCATGGCAAATCTTGCAAGGCGTTGAAACATTGTCCTTGCGCGTAGAACGTCACGTAGAAAATGCTCGTAAAGTAGTAGATTTCTTGAGCAAACATCCTAAAGTAGCATGGGTAAGCTATCCAGAATTAGAAGACAGCAAATACAAAGCTTTAGCTGACAAATACTTCCCTAAAGGTGTTGGTGCTGTATTCACATTCGGCATAAAAGGTGGCAAAGAAGCAGGTATTAAACTTGTGGACTCCTTGGAAATCTTCTCTAACTTGGCTAACGTAGCAGATGCTAAATCCCTTGTTATTCATCCTGCATCTACAACACATGCACAACTTAACGAAGAACAACAAAAATCTGCTGGCGTAACACCAGACATGATTCGTTTGTCCATCGGTCTTGAAAATGTAGATGACATCATCGAAGACTTGGCACAAGCTTTAGATAAAGCATAATTTCCCACTCCAAATATGAAAATACTATAGATCAAACTTTCAGAACATAAATTACATTCTTAAGCTCTGACCTCGCTTAAGAAATAGAACACAAACTATCAGACCTATAAAACTTATACAAAAGACCTCCCGTTGGGAGGTCTTTTTGTAAGTATGTGCTAATTTTATAAGAATAAAAAGTTGTATAGGTGTAATACAACCTTGATAGAATGGATATATAAAAAGACCTTGGATTCAATGATCCAAGGCCTTTAAGGGAGTATAGTGTGTGTAACGTTTGGTCTGTGGTGTGTGAGCACAGACCGTTTTCCTATTGTGTGAGATAGGATGTTAGGGAACCCGTGGTTAGTGTTACGGGCTCTCTGAGAGTGTGTTAGAGAGTGTATCCAAAGGATACAGTGTGTATAGTATGTGTGTTATATGTGTAGTGTGTCATCTAAGTGGGTTAGGATAGGGTTTCACTTGATGCAAGAAAAATCTTAGTATTTTGTGTTTTTAACTTTAGCGCTTAAAACTTTACCGTTCATGCCATCAACTTTTACTTCAGCTTTTTTGCCGCCGCCAGTTGTCATGTCGAATTCGTATACAGCTCGGCCGTTTTCACGTTCAACAGTCCAATCCATAGTTTGGAAATCAGAACCAACTTTTTCCATAGCTTTTGTTTCAGCTACTTCAGGGATGATGATGTTTTGAACGTTGATAGCTTTGTTGCCTTTTGTGTAGCCTTTAACTTCTTTACCAACGATTTGACCAGTTGCTTCGTCTACTTTGATTTCTACTTCACGGTTGTTGTAGTAACCTTCTACTTCATAGTAAGGGTTGTGTTTAGCGTCATAGGAAATAGATTTTACAGATGCGCCAGGGAATTGTTGATGGAATACTGTAACAGCGCCCATGTAATCAACAGAATAGTTAGCTTGAGCGGATGGAGCTACGCTACCAACACCGTTCCAGTTGCTATGATTGTTGTAAGCCTGGTTGCTAGCTGCGCCAACTACACCTGCTAATAATACTGTACTAACGCCAAATGCACATAGTACTTTGGATACTTTCTTAACATTTTTCATAAGCAATGCCTCCTGATACCAAATTATAATTTTCGTTTAGTTACGATTTTGTGAAAGTAGATTTTACTCAATCTACTTACGTATAATTTAATGTTGTTACATGAATATAAAATGAAATTTAAAGTTTTTTGTATGAAGATGAGTATATCTTTTAGTTATTATGAACGATTGGTAATAACTATAATGTATAGTCAAAAAAACAAAATACTTGAAATTGCTGTATATATAGTATTAGACTACATAGTTAACTAAAAGTCAACACGCATAGTTGACAATTAAAAATACAAGTGCTTTAATTTAGATAGTTAGTAGGTTGTAGTTTATTGATGTGTTATTAATGGAGGTATACCATGAGTTCAACCGTGTCGAAACAAGGTCGCATCACTACCCGTCAGTTAACGATGACAGCACTTTTTGTCGCATTGATTGCCGTAGGTGCTTTTATACGGGTACCATTACCAAATTGTCCATTTACATTACAAATCTTATTTACTACTCTCGCAGGCATTGTATTAGGCAGTCGATTGGGGGCTGCTAGCGTTGGCATATACATTGTCTTAGGTTTAATTGGGGTACCAATTTTTACATCTGGTGGTGGTCCTGGTTACATTTTACAACCTACCTTTGGCTATTTGATCGGTTTTATGGTAGGTGCTTATGCAGTAGGTCGTATTGCTGAATCTATGGAGAAACTTTCCTTTAAACGATTATTAGTAGGTTCCATATTAAATCTATTTATCGTATATGGCCTTGGTATGATCTATCTATACTTCATTATGAACTTGTATTTAGGTAAACCAATTGGAGTAGAGGCCGTTATTATTACATGCTTCTTGATTCCAGTAGGTCCAGATATCTTCCTTTGTGCCGTTGCGGCATCTCTTGGCAAACGAATTGTTAAAGAATTACATCGATAATATAGTCTCTATATAATACTATTATATGTTTACCAAATATATGTTTATTAAAACCGAGGCATTATGCCTCGGTTTTTGTTTATATATTTATTTAAGCCTGTTTAAGGCTATCGATTTAAGATTGTTTGTTAAGGATATACATAACCTAAAATAGGTTCTGCTGATTTTATTTTTGTAATTTCTACGTATGGTTGTTGACGACCGTGGAAATCTCGTGTAGATACTTTGCCTTCGATAGATACCCATTGTTCATTTTGTAAGCTATCACCATCTGTTTTATATGCTGTCATGCCAATAGGGGCAACGTCAGCAATACAACAAGCCATAGCCATACGAGAAATAGTAAATTCGTTAGATTTTAATGTATTATCTTCGCGGTTCACATAGCCTGTCATATAAACTGTGTAGTCTTTATATTGATCAGCATTAGATCCAACTTTTACAATGGTTTGATAGAAATTATCTGAGTTCAAAACGATTTCTTTTTTGTCCTTGGAAATCCCTGGCTCTTTACTTTCACTGTTAACGGTGACAACCTCTCCAATAGCATCGTTTGTAAAGTCAAAATTGTTAGTATCATCGTTTACACGAGTGGCACCATGAACGCCTGTTGAGGGTACAAGAACGGGAGGAACGATGAGCAACATAATAGGAATAATAATCGGAACGATAGATTTCCAGTTATGCTTGTAGTATTTTGAAGGCGCCCAAATGATCGTCGCTAGACCTCCTAAAATAAGGGCAACGCCACTAATACCTAGTAAAAGTTCATAACGTGGTGCAATATAGTTCAAATAACGACCTGTCACAATGAGGTAAATACAACAGATACCTAAGATGAGATACAATAGACCTTTCACGATAGAAAAGCGATCTTTCAGTCCTAATGTCATGAAATCATCTCCTTTTAATTAATTAAGAACTGAGATAATGATTATAAAAATTTGTAAATTAGCTAAGAAAAAATTTGAATACTAATGCTGCTATGTAGGACATAACGGCAATTGTTATACTTAATCGTACGATAAATGAGGGAGGCATATATTGTTTTAATATATATACATTTTTGATATCTAGCATCGGACCTAAGATGAGAAAGCCCATTACGGAGCTAATAGGAAATAAGGTGCTCAAGGATTTACCGATGATGGCATCTGATGTAGAGCAGACTGAAAAGAAGAATGCTAACATCAGCAAAATTGGAATGGCTGTAAATTCTGGCAAGGTTAATCCTGCGTTGAGAAGCCAAGGCTTGCCATACACTTGAACTATAGATAGTACAGTTGCCGCCATGGAGAAATAGAATAAGAGTTGAGAAAACTCTTGTTCCATATGGATTAACAATCTTTTTTTATCAATATATTTAGTTTTAGTTGTTTCTAAAACGATTTCTTCGTAGCTAAGATTCTGTGGTGTTCTTGCTTTCAAAATAGATGTGGCTGGAGGCCAAAATCGGAACGATAGGGCTACTAACAAGGCAACACCTAGTCCTAAAACGATACGCCATACGGAGAGCATGGGATTGTCAGGAAACGCATACCATGTAGAAAGAATGGTGATAGGGTTGATAATCGGGCTAGCGAGCATAAATAAAAGAGCTACTGATAAAGGGATGCCTCGATCTATTAGCGCCTTGAATAAGGGGATGATGGCACAGTCACAAATTGGCAAGGCAAAGCCACTGACCATAGCAGCCCCATAACTTTTCCAAGAATGGTCTCCTAACAGTTTTAGTAGCACTCGTTGTGGTACGAAATAGCGAATAATCGTTGAGCCTACCGTGCCTAGCAATAGGAATGGGATGGCTTCGATGATGAGACCCGTGATTATAGCAAAGCATTGGTGGAGGGAATAGGGGATGTCATGGCGAAAAGCTGTGACCAACAGTATATAGGTTGTAATACCAATAACTAATAGATTAGGAATGAGTCCCCATGTGGAATTCCGGCACAGTTGTTCTACTTTTTCTGGTGTAGGAGCTGTTATAATTTTAGCCTCTCCGTTGTAGGTGCGCAATAAAGTGTGATGTGTATCGGACTCTGTTATGATACAATCTGCGCTGTATAATTGACTCATTACATCATTACCTAAACCAGGGAGTATGGTTGAAACAAATTGATCGGTACAAATATATAATACCTTTTCTATTTGTACTAGGTGTCTTAACATATCGCTATATAGTAAGGCTTCTAGTTGATGAAAGCTTACCATGCCATTCCACTCAATCCATAGCTCTTTTGGCTGTAGTCGTTTTAAATAATCCCCGATTTTACAGGCTATCAACTCGTAAGACTTGATATCGCTAGGAACGATAGCACTGAGTTCATCCGCATTGAGTTGTAAGGGCTCTTTGATGAGAGGTTCACTGCCTTCTTCGGCGCTGATTATTGCGGTACCGCCTAGCTTTTTACGGTATTGTAATTGTTTGTTTATGAACGTGCTTTTACCGGATCCAATAAACCCTGTAACGATATAAACAGGAATCATGATTGACACACTTCGTTATGTACCATTGGTACATTAAAATCTGTGCCGATAACGACTAAACTATAGTCATTAGTTTCACTAGGTGAAAGCGAACAGTAATGAGTGCCGTATTGGAGTTCGTGAGGACCTTCCGTGGTTGGTACAATCCCTTTGGCACGAAGCACTGTATCAGGCATGCCTTCTAAAATGGTTTTCCATTGTGCAAGACTAAGGGTGCGCAAATCCTTAAAGGTATGACTCATAAATAAATGTTCATCGTGTAAGCAGTGATCATCATGACAATGATACAGGCGCTTGATGTAATCACGCAAACCAATGGTATCCCATGCTTCTTCATGAATTGGTGTATGTGGCGCGAGGTCGCGAATCATACGTTTCGTAATGCTTGTTTGTTGAATATCTTCTGTATGGCTCAAAAAAATCGCATCACTATGAGTGATTTGATCCTTGAAGAAAAGACCAAAATTTTTGATAAACATTGGTGCTTGCATAGCATCGACAGTCGTTATTGATGCGTGAATGTAAGCAGATTTTGCAATGTCCTCGTCGTTACAAGTATGGATGATTTCACTAAGCTTGCTAACACCTGATGGCTCGATGTAGATCATATCGATTTTGTAATTTTGGAGAATATCAAGTAGTGCTTGTTGGAAATTTCCTTGTAAGCTACAGCAAATACAGCCAGATGTTACTTCACGGACTGTGGCCCCTGTTTTTGCAAGATTAGCAGCATCGAGGCTAGTTTCACCAAAATCGTTTTCTATAATAAGAATTTTATCTTTCGATGTATGTTCTTTTAGTATATGTTGTAAGAATGTTGTTTTTCCAGAACCTAGAAATCCGGATATGATAACTATTGGAATCATATATACCTCCTGCGTAATGTAAACACAGTATACACCTATAGGATAACACAGAAAATACTCTATGGGGTATATGGAAACTAGCAAGTTTATCAGAGTTTAACAGCCTTCTCTGAAATTTATAGATTATATACTATATATGAGTATACTGGCACATGTAGTTGATATTCATAATTATTTATAAATAAAACGATGCATTCCATGTTGTTCATATATGAAAGGATACTCCTGTATGAATAAATATTTATTTATGTAGTTGAAAAATTTTTATGAAAAAAATCCCTCCTACAAGATAATTCAGTTGGAGAGATGGCTGAATTACTTGTAGGAGGGTTGGAGAGTCACTATTACATGGGTCTCGTAACTTGATGTGTTATTTGCTTATAGTATAACAAATTATACATCAAAAATATAGTAATTATTTATTTTATTGTAATTTTGCTAATAATGCTTTGAGGTACACATATACATTTTCAACAGATGGTAAATGAACGCGTTCTGATGGTGTATGAGGACTTACGATAGT
>CABQQJ010000025.1 GCA_902466275.1 uncultured Veillonella sp.
ATCGCATGGCTTCTCGTATCCTAGATTTGGGCGACTTTAAAACGTTGATTGAAAATGTTCAAGGTGCCATCGATGAAGAAGAAGCTCGTGAAATGGCAAAGAAAATGGCTAAAAACAATTTCACTTTGGATGACTTCTTAAAACAGATGAACCAGGTGAGAAAGTTAGGGCCATTACAAAATATTATTGGCATGTTGCCAGGCATGGGACAAATTAAGGATCAATTGAAAGACCTTGATTTGAATAGTAAAGAGGTGCGTCGTATTGAGGCTATCATTACATCCATGACGGCGGCAGAGCGAGAAAATCCAAGTATTCTTAATGGTTCTCGCCGCAAGCGTATTGCATTAGGTTCTGGTACACAGGTTCAAGATGTAAATCGCTTGTTGAAACAATTTGAAGAAGCGCGGAAGATGATGAAGCGCATGCAAGGTTTACGTGGCGGTAAGGGCGGCTTCCCTGGAATGCCTAAATTACCGTTTATGTAATACATGGGCAGGGGCGCTGAACCTGTCCATTTACATCAGTATAAGGAGGTGAATTTCACAATGTTAAAAATTCGTTTGACTCGTTTAGGTGCTAAAAAAGCTCCTTTCTACCGTATCGTAGTTGCTGACGCACGTGCTCCACGTGAAGGTCGTCCTGTTGACACAATTGGTCAATATGATGCTACTAAACAACCAGCTATCGTTAATGTAGACGAAGAAAAAGCTTTGGCTTGGTTAGCTAAAGGTGCTCAGCCTACTGACACTGTTCGCTCCTTGTTCAAAAAACAAGGCGTTATGCAAAAATTTGCAGACGCTAAAAAGTAATTAATAGAGAGGCATACTGTGATGATAGAATTAATTTCATTAATTGCGAAATCATTAGTGAAGCAGCCTGATGCCGTATCTGTTACCATGGTCCAAAAGGGAAACATGGAGGTTTACGAACTTCACGTAGCCCCAGAGGATATGGGCAAAGTCATCGGAAAGCAAGGACGAATTGCGAAGGCGATTCGCGCTGTGGTGAAAGCGGCGGCTATTAAAGAGAACAAAAAGATATCTGTTGATATTGTCTAAAAGGGAGTATTCCAATGGAAGAAATGACATTACGTGTCCCTGTAGCAGTAAAAGCAAAAGTAACAGAAGACTTGAAAGCGAAAATTGTATCCGATCTTGAAACTCGCCTTGATATGGTAAATAAAGATTTGGAAGCAATTGAGTTTCAAGCCCAACGTATTTTGGCTGATGCAGCTAAAGTTGATGCAACAAGTCTTACTGCTATTCGTCAACAAATCGACGAAGAAAAAAATAAACGCTTGGCTTTCAAAGAAGAAGTAACAGCTAAATTGAAAGATGCTCAAGAATTGTCTTTGGGAACTGAAATTCCTCAAGGTACATTAGAGCAAACAGTTACCGTTAAAATCGGGGATAATTTGGATGCCTTGATGGGCGCTGAAATCCTATTAGAAGACGGTAAGATCGTTGCGTTTCGTCAATAATGAAGCATAACGATTTCATCACAATAGGTGTTATCATCGCCCCGCACGGCGTGCGGGGTGATCTTCGTATTATGCCTCAAACCGATTTTCCAGAACGGTTTATGCATATGGATGCCTGTTACATCGATGGTAAAGAATACCACGTTGCATCCGCACGATTTCATAAGCAATTTGTACTAGCATCCTTTAAGGAAATTCCAGATCGAAACACGGCTGAATTATTTGGTAAAAAACAAATTCAAGTCCGTCGTGAAGATTTGGTTGAATTGCCAGAAGGTCGCTACTACATCTTTGATATCATTGGTCTTGAGGTTCAAGACACTAAGGGTAACGTGCTTGGTACGGTTACCGATGTGTTGCAACCTGGTGCTAATGATGTTTATGTGGTTTCCAAAGATGGGGAACCAGATCAATTATTTGCAGCCATTGAAGAGGTCGTTAAAGACATCGATGTGGAAAATAAATTGATGATCGTAGATCCGCCTGAATGGATATAATCCTTTGGGCGGTTTTGTTTTATCTACATATAGGTATATTAGCGTAAAAGTTATATAATATAGCTATATATAGATAATACTAATGGGTTAATGTGAGTTAATAAGTACAGGGGACGGTTTATGCGTATTGATATTGTATCTTTATTTCCAGATTTTTTTGATGCGTTTTTTAATCATTCCATCATAAAACGAGCTATTGAGACAGAACGTCTATCTGTGGGTGTAACGAATCCTCGAGATTTTAGCCATAATAAGCATGGCCAAGTAGATGATACACCATATGGTGGTGGGGCTGGTATGCTCATGATGGCACCTCCTATTTTTGAAGCCGTAGAATCCGTTATTGCTCAATATGATAGTGATATTAATGATATTTATAACACAGATGAGATGTGTGATGAAATGAGTCTTATTGGTAATCCTAATGAAAGTATACGACGTCGTATTATCTTTATGGGACCTACAGGACAGCCTTTCACACAGGAGAAGGCTCGTGAATTGGCTAGCTATGATCAAGTGGTCCTTATTTGTGGTCATTATGAAGGTGTAGATTATCGCGTAGAGAAACATCTTGTAGATGAAACGATTTCTATTGGTGATTATGTATTGACCGGTGGTGAGTTGCCAGCTATGGTAGTTACTGATGCAGTGGCTCGCATGATTCCCGGTGTATTAGGCGCAGCTAGTGGGGCCCAAGAGGATTCCTTTTATGAGCCCCTTTTAGAATGCCCACAATATACAAAACCACCAGAATTTAGAGGTTGGACTGTACCAGATGTATTACGCAGTGGTCATCATAAAAATATTGCTGCATGGCGTCAAAAAGAAGCACTGAAACGAACCCGCTTGTTGAGACCTGACTTATTAGAACGACCATTAACAAAAGAGGAAGTTAAACTGTTAAAAGAAATTGTTGCAGAAGAGTCTAGGCTATGAAATTTAAGTGTTATGATGTTGTAGAGATTCAGGGAAAACGATATGTAGTCGGGGAGGTCATTTCTTATCAAGAGTTTATCGTTGATAAAACAATACGTTATGACCTTAATGATGAAAATTATAAAAAAGAACTAGGTGTTTCCAAAGGAGCTCAGTCTTGGACCGAATATGGTCTTATGCCCGTTAATGGGACGGATAAAAAATGGCTTACCATTGTAAACGGTGAAAAAGAATATTGCACTTTTTCTGAAACAGTTTTACGTTCAACCCCTCCTGCAGGATATAGACTACATGATAAAGGTATAGAACGTGTCGTAGCTGTGGAGGGGCAATCGAAGGCTAGAAGTGGCGACGAAGCAGATTATAAAGAATATAGATCAATTAAAAAGGATAAAACCTATGTATTCTTTATTGAGGACTGGCATGGTGGTTTGACGGATCAGGCTCAAGGTGAGCGGATTCGTTTGTCTGATGTACATCGACGGCGAGATCAGGCTGCTCAAACAGCGAGTAAAAAGATTCGTAATGCAGCTCGCAGAAAAGAATGGACTCAATTGGGTCTGAGTTGGGGAATCATTTTATTCTTTTTTGGATATTTGTTTATAGGAGATATGTCTTGGCATGAATTGCGTGATGAAGTAGGATTCCCATATACCATGGAAGAGCGCATTAAAGATTCCTATTATTATGAACCGCAAGGTACAAAAGACGGTTTGATGGTATATACGTCAAAGCAAGATCCAAATGCAACGGCTATCGATCTTATCGATGCTGTGTATGGCAAGGTTTATACCATTAAACAAGATACTAAGTCCCCTGAGCAGTGGATTGTCATTTATACGACTAAAGATGTATCTGTTATTAGTGTGGTTAATGGCACTACGTATGTTGAAGTGGGGCAATTAAAAAACTTGTCAGATTCGGAGGATAGGCGTATAGCGACTATTAGAAATGACAGTGAAATATTGTTACGATATGCGTATATGGTGGAATTAAAGAATAAGCAGGGACGTAAGACGTTATCAAATATAATAAAAGATTGATATAGTATTGATTTCAGTTACGAAATCAAACGAAGGAATATTATATGTATGAACCAAGTAAGAATACTGTTTACATAGCCATAGCCTTTACATCTATAGCAGCTCTAGTAGGCGCTTATTCGTATTGGGACGATATTAGCTATGCTCTATGTGATGTGGTCAAACCAGAATTAAATAATGGTGAAGTGCGGCTCATTGATGATGAAGGTAAAAGCTATACCTTGATTAATCACGGTGATGGAAAAGAAACTGCGCTCTATGATGATGCAGAAAAATCTGTTACCTTTCATCGTGATGAGAAAGGCAATATTATATGGGATGCAGGCTTAGCCAGTTTGATTCCAACTTTGGCGGTAGGTTACTATGCGTTCCATGGCTTTTCAGCTCCAACGGCATATATGGATGCACCCAGTATGACCTATCGTGCTACATCGCCACTTACATCTTTTGATGCAAATACAGACGCTAGCAAATCTAATAGTGCAAGAGTGGCTAGAACTATTAATGAAATGACTAGAAATCGTTACAATACTAAAACGAGTAATCGAGCACATAGAATTGGTGAAAAGTATGGCTTTGGTAGTGTAGGGGCTCGAACTTCGAGCGGTGCCTCTTAATGAAAGGATGAACAATGAAATCCTATATTGATGAGCTTGATAGAAATATATTTAATTTCGTGGAATATGAAGGGTATGATGATCGGTATCCGTCATTGTCTATGCAGGCCTTTTCATCCGACTTTTACGATGAAATTCGTCATGCTTCACGTAGATTATTTCAAATATTTTGTAAAGCTGCAAAAGTATTTCAAATGGCACCAGATGACTTTGCTCGAAATATGGATATGCCAGACAATTTAATTCCTTATTTACATAAGTCGAATGCCTTAGGGTTACCGACGTGGTTATCTCGCTTTGATTTTGTTCTCGATGTAAATGGCAATTTGCGCATGGTAGAACTTAATGCAGATACGCCGTGTTTTCTTATTGAGAGCTATTATGCCAATGAAGTTGCAGCTAATTATGTAGGACGAAAACATCCTAATACAGAATGCCGAAAAGAATTACATACATTTTTAAAGCGCATGTATGATGCTGTTTTATCTGCTAAGTATGGTAGAAACCAATATGAATCTATGCGGGCAAATAGAGAGAGCTTACCTAAGGATCCTTTTGTATTCTCTTGTTTTCATGATTATTTTGAAGATTACGGTACAACACAATTCCTTATGAATGAATTAAAATCGGCCTGTCCTGAGGCTGACACGCGCTTTATATCCTTTTATGATATGAAGATTGATGATGAGGGCATTCCTTTAGCAGATGGTAGTCATGCCACTCTATTATATCGATTGCATCCCATGGAACTTTTGATTGATGAACAAACACCAGATAATGAACCTTTGGGTGAGATGTTTTTAGATCTTTACGAGGAGAATACATTTGCTCTTTTTAATCCTCCAGAGTCAATTATTTTACAAAATAAATCCTTTATGTCCTTAGTATATGCATTGTATTTAACAGATCAATTTTTTACGAAACCAGATCGAGATATAATCGAACAGTATTTGGCACCATCCTATTTTGAAAATGACTTTTCCGCTCTTGATGATGGACTTTATATTCAAAAGGAGATTTGGGGCCGTGAAGGAAGGCATGTACAAGTTGTTCAAAAGCGTGGTGATACATCTGAGCTTTACATGGAAAAGCTAGTTGATAACTATGACGATATCGTTTGTCGCGATAGTAAAAAGGTTATGTATCAAGACTTTATACAGCAGAAACGTTTTACTCATACAGTTGATTGTGGAGTGAAAGATGGATTTTTAACCTTATCCTGTTTTATGCTTGGTGATCAAGCTTCCGCGGTAGGATGCCGTTTTTCTCCAGAAGAGATAGCTGGTACAGAAGCATACTTTGTACCATTATTAATAGAGTAAGCGAAATATTATGAAATTTGTGACCATATAGTATGGGCAAACGAATGATAATAGGTGTATTTAGCAGCAGTCGTGCTTATGTCTACTTTAGCGAGGGTGCGTATGGAGTTTAATTGTTATGATGTCTTAGAGGTTCATGGCAGCCGTTATGTAATCACTGAGAAAATTAAATATATAGAGATTATTCCAAAAGCAGATAAGGAACAATCCTATAGGGGCCAGCCGTCTATGACAAAATCACCAGGTGATTATTGGCATGAATATGGACTGGAGGCTGTTGAGGGAATTGATAAGATATGGTTAACCATTGAGTATAATGATAATGAATGGTGTACCGTATCTAGAACATCCTTTCATACACGGCCGGGGAAAGATTTTACATTACATCAAATCGGTTTAGAAAAGGTTGTCGATGTGGATGGTGAAAGTGGTGCCTCCGTAGGGGACCGCGCAGGATATCGAGAATATCAGCTGCCTTGTGAAGGTGGTGCTAGTGTATTCTTTGAAGAAGAGTGGTTTGAAGGTAAAAAAATGTTTGCCGAAGGATCACGAGTACCCTTGGTGAACATTCGTCTTTGTAATGATGCAGCCGCTCAAGCTATTAAGCAAAAGATGCGTAACAAATCAATGAAAAAGAGGTTTGGATCTATTGCTGTTGGTGTGGGGTATACTGTACTATTTTTACTATTTCTGTTTTGGTCGGACAATGATTTGTCTTGGCATAGTATACGCGCTATGTTTGGAGTGCCTTATACGGCAAAAGAACATATGCATGACACATCTGCATATTATACAAAAACAGATTCGGATAGCGACTATGTATACACGTCTACACTAGATCCTGTTAGTACCGCATTAGACTTGATTGATTCTGTGAATGGTGATATTAAGAATGAGCGGGATAACTTAGAAGAGGGACATGAAGTTATTGTATTTTATTCTGGGGACTTGGTGTATCTCATCACTAATACGGATGGACAAACTAGGGTTAAGGTATGTGAACAATCAAAATTAACACAAGAGGATTGGAAAATTATTGATCGTACATTAATCAGCTCTCATATACTCGATAACTATGCGACCATGGTTCGACTAGGGGATAATACGGGACGCGAACGATTGTATCCTACCAGCAACTCTAACAACACATCCAATACAAAATTATATTATTAGGAGGCTTATTATGATTTATATACCAGATGTATTATTGACAATTTTTTATGCTTGTTTTGGCATTATGCTGATGTTGACAGCGAACACGGTTATCGATTTCTTCGTGCCTGGAAAATTTAGTGAAGAAATTAAGCGTGGTAACTGTGCTGTAGCGTGGCTTTCAGCGGGATCATTTATCGGTATCGGTGAAATTTTGCGCGCTGTTATTATGTCACCAGCCGTGACTACGGCTGATACGTCCCTGTTACATGGCATTGTAGCCAGTGTTGTATACGCTGTGCTAGGTATTATACTATTTGTAACGGGCTATATGTTTATCAATATTTGGCATCGTAAATATAAATTATCCGAAGAAATTATGCGTGGTAATACAGCGGCTGGTATTCTTGTATTTGGTATTTTCGTTGGTCTTGCTCTTGTTATTAGCGGTGCTGTGCACTAAGGGAGCGTTTTATGTATAAGCCAAGTAAGAAAACCATATACCTTACAGGTGCTTTCGCCGCAGTTGCTGGTCTTGTAGGTGTGTATTCATACTGGAACGATATCTCCTATGCTGTGTGTGATAAGGTTTATCCAGAGGCAAATGAGGGGGAGGTTCGATTAAAGGATAGTCAAGGTAATCGGTATTCTCTTTTAAACCATGGCGATGGAAAAGAAACCGCCTTGTATGACGATAATCGTTCAGTTACCTTTCACCGTGATAATGGTGGAAACTTAGTGTGGGATGCTGGTTTGGCAAGTTTGTTACCAACTATTGCAGCTGGGTATTATATGTTTCATGGGTTTAATCCTCCTACGGCACGTATGGATGGACGAACTATGACGTATCGCGCGGTATCGCCATTAAAACCGTATGAACAACCTAATGAATATACGTCATCAGGATCAACTATACATAGCTATGGAGGTGGAAGAAGCTTTCGTAGTTATGAGAATAATAGAAGTAAGAAAGCATCATCTATAGGGCAAAAGTCTGGCTTTGGC
>CABQQJ010000026.1 GCA_902466275.1 uncultured Veillonella sp.
TAAATAAACCTGTTGTCGCGCTTTTTGGACCTACAGATCCTAAGCTGTGGGGACCGTTGACGGGGAACTTTAAGGTTCTTGTTAATGATGAGTTAGATTGCTTAGGATGTCGTAAACGACGTTGTCCTAAGCCTGATCAATATTGTATGTCTGGTATTGAATCGGTACGCGTGAAAAAGGCAATTTTCGAATTAATAGGAGATAAACATGGCAAAGTTTAAAATTCAAAAAGGCTTATCCGATGCGGATATGATGAAAAACTTTAAAGATACTGAAAATTTTGAAGAAACAATGCTTGATAGAGAGCGTTCTGCTAAGAAACCTGTCGTATATCAAAGTCCAAAACAAAAGGAAGATGCATTCTATCGTGAATTCCTTACAGAGAAGGTAGAGACTTTAATTGGTAAAATGTTGCTCGATATTAAGATGGAATACTTCAAAGAAGGTGAGGGTGCATTCTCTATCCAAGTTAAACGAGATGGTAAAAATATCGTTCTTGAAACGGCACCAAAAAAGGTAAAACCTGAAAAATAATATAATAATAATTGCTTACTATAAGAACCTACCTATAAAAGGTAGGTTCTTTTGTATATTTATAAATTACAATAATGAAGGTATATTATCAATAAAAGTGATGAGCTCATAAGTGTACCGATGATTATCGAAGTACTAGATTTATAAATACCGATATACTTTGGCGGATGGCCAATAATAACTAAAAATTATTGCGATATAAATTTTGGTTTCTCATTAAAAAGAGAAATTACAAAGAAATATAATTGATTAAAAATACATGTTAAATCCTAGCTTTTTAGCACTTTATTGTGATTTCTATCACGAAAAAATCATAATTGAATACATGAAATTATGAGTAAATAGCATAATGTGGTTGTTGACAAAGAATTTTATAAGTAGTCTAATATAAGTATGTATTACGATTTTAGCGCGTTTGGCTAGTGTGAGCAGACATCGAAAAAATCGTAAAAAAAATAGGTATGAGATAGTTGTTTAATGAGTGTATAAAGTTACATACACAGACTATTTCGATTTGGAGGATTAACATGGCTAAAAAATTAAGAATCTGCGAAACCGTTCTTCGTGACGGTCATCAATCTATTTTGGCAACACGCATGCGTTACGAACAAATGGAACCAGTGCTTGGCCTTTTAGATGAAATTGGTTATGAAGCTCTTGAATGTTGGGGCGGCGCTACTTATGACAGCTGTCTTCGTTTCTTGAATGAAGATCCATGGGAACGCCTTCGCAAATTGAAAGCTAATTTGAAAAATACCCCATTGCAAATGTTGCTTCGCGGTCAAAATTTGTTGGGCTATAAACACTACTCCGACGACGTAGTAGAAGCATTCTGTAATGCGGCTGTAAAAAATGGTATCGACCGTATCCGTATTTTCGACGCATTGAATGACCCTCGTAACATGGAAGCTGCTATTAAGTACTCCAAAAAAGCAGGCGCACACGTTCAATCCGCTATGGTATACACAATCTCCCCAGTTCATACAACTGAAAGCTTCTTGAAAGTAGCTGAAACTTTGGTAGAAATGGGTACTGATTCCCTTTGTATCAAAGATATGTCCGGTTTGTTAGGACCTGCTGATGCATATGATTTGGTTTCCACATTCAAAAAACGTTTTGGCGAATTGCCAATCGACTTGCACAGCCATTTCACTTGCGGTCTTGCAAGCACTACATACTGGGAAGCTGCTAAAGCTGGCGTAGATATCATCGATACTGCTATCTCTCCATTCGCTCATGCAACTAGCCAACCAGCTACTGAAACTATGATCGAAATGTTCAAAGGTACTGAATGGGATCTTGGTCTTGACCTTGATAAATATATTCCATTAGTTGACCACTTCCGTAAAGTAAAACAACAAATCGCTGAAGAATTCAACTTGAAACCAGCTAGTGATGTAATCCCTGCTGTTCGTCGTTACCAAATTCCTGGCGGTATGTTGTCCAATACTCAAAACCAATTGAACGAAATGGGTATGGGCGATCGCTTCTTCGACGTTATGGATGAAATGCCACGCGTTCGTGAAGACTTGGGTTACCCTCCATTGGTAACTCCAACATCCCAAATCGTTGGTACAATGGCTATGATGAACGTTATGATGGGCGACCGTTACAAAATGGTTCCTAACGAAGTTAAAGACCTTGTACGCGGTAAATACGGTGCGTTGCCTGGTAAAATTTCTGACGAAATCCGTCACACTATCATCGGTGATGAAGAACCTATCACTTGCCGTCCAGCAGATCTTATCGAACCTGAATTGGAAGGTTACCGTCAAGATTTAGCTTCTAAAGGCTACAATGGTATCACTGACGAAGACGTATTGACTTACGCTATGTTCCCAGAAGTTGCTATTAACTTCTTCGATGCAAATCGTCGTTAATTCAAACTTTAAAAGAGGATTCTTAGGAATCCTCTTTTTTTTGACCATATTTAAACTATCCTCATAGAGAAATAGTATAATCTAGTATATATTTTTTTATTAAATGAAGAGATCCAATAGTTGTCTTATATTTTATATTTTAGTTTTTTTATAAACAGCATAGACAAGTTCCTATTAAAAGGGGAGACTAAGGAACTATGAAATATCAGATATTACCAATTTTCATATCGCCATAAGATACATGGGTGCGTGTGAAAATATAATTTTTACGAAAAGTATTAGATATTAAAAGGGTCGAGGGACCTTTGAATAATCGGTCAATTATAAACTACGTATGAAAGAATAGTGAAAAATATGTTGGATATTTGCGTGTTTTACTTGCGTTAAGTATTAAAAATAGCGTAAACTATAGAGAGTATCTACTATTTATGATATTGAGGTAATCCTGTGAATTTACAAATACGAATTTGGATATCCAATGTTGTGCTGTTTGTTGTACCTATTTTAATAGCAATCATCTTATTTTTGCTATATTTTACAGGTTTGCGCATATTGGCCAATGCCGGTTACTATTTGCGTATTGAGCAGGAACAACAGTTTAAAAGTGTCAGTCGAATAACTGAAACCATTACCTTTTATGGGTTAGAAAATGATCTAATTAATAGCTTGGTTAAGCCTAGCTATAGCTTACTTGATCCAAAGGAAGTATATGTTGAAGTACTTGATCAAGGAAGTATGGTGTATAACTACGGTAATCCACAAATCTATAGTGCATCTGCTATCGTTGGCCTTATCGATGTAAATCCTGAATTACAGGGCATTGTATATCAGTCCAATAATACTTTCGTATATGAAATGAGGAAATACGATGGGCGTCATGCTTACGTATATCATATTGCTATAAAGCGCGCTACTCATGGTAGTGATAGCTTAATGGAATCCGTATCTTTCTATATTATCGTAGTTTCCATATTGCTCTTTATTGTTACATTTTTTGCTATTAACCGATTTGTTACACGATTTATCATGATTCACGTTAAGAACATGACAAAGTCGTTAGA
The DNA here is from genome assembly GCA_902466275.1 of uncultured Veillonella sp. Classification (GTDB taxonomy): domain Bacteria; phylum Bacillota; class Negativicutes; order Veillonellales; family Veillonellaceae; genus Veillonella. The sequence continues at coordinate 3,476 of CABQQJ010000026.1, forward strand.
AATGGCAAATCGTCAGATTGAAATGGAACAGGAGCAACAAAAAGAGCTACTCGCTGGTATATCCCATGATATACGAACTCCGTTGACGGCTATTAAAGCGTATGCTGAAGGCGTTCGTGATGGTATTGCACCAACGGAAGAGCAACAAAAAAGATACATGGGGATTATATTGAAACGGGCCAATGATTTAGATTCTATGTTAGAGGAACTATTCCTCATAACAACATTGAACTATAAAAAAGAATCTCGTCCATCTGAGCGAATTGAATTAGGTCAGTTTGTACGTGACTTTGTAGAAGATCATTTAGCTCCGTATCAATCGAAAGGGCTTGAGATTAAGGCCCGTATAGCTACGGAAACACCTTTTATCAATGCTAACCCACAATTGTTACAACGTGTTTTGCAGAATGTGTTGAACAATAGTGCTAAGTATAAAATGACCGATATTGGTCATTGCGTCATAGATGTAACGAGTGATGATGATTTTGTATACTGTGTCATCAGTGATGATGGACCAGGTGTGCCGCCAGAATCTCTAGAGCGTCTGATGCGCCCATTCTATCGTGTAGATTCGTCTCGTACGAATCCTCAAGAAGGTAGTGGCCTAGGATTGTCGATTATCCGTCGAATTATGGAAATCTTTGAAGGCCGAGTTGTGATTGAAAATGTAAGACCACATGGTCTACGTATTATATTAGAATTTCCTAAACAAGGAGAAGAATCATGAGTGAACATATCTTAATTATTGAAGACGATTTGGATATCGCCAATATTGAGCGTGATTATTTAATGGTGGCGGGCTATGATGTAACGATTATGACTAATGGTACAGATGGCATTGAAGCAGCATTAAATACTCCTGTAGATCTTATTATCCTTGATGTTATGTTGCCAGAAATGGATGGCTTTGAAGTTTGTCGCCAAATTCGTGACAAAGTTCGTGTACCAATCGTTATGGTAACTGCGCGTCTTGACGATATCGATAAAATCCGTGGCTTAGGCGTAGGTGCTGATGATTATATTGAAAAGCCATTCTCTCCATCTGTATTAATTGCGAAGATTAAAGCTATGTTGGCGCAATATAAACGTTTAACAGAACGCGATGCAATGGAAACTAATGCTATTCAATCCGGTGAAATTCGTCTCGATCCTAAGATGATGAAAGTATGGGTGAATGAAAAAGAGGTTCATCTCAAAAAGAAAGAATTCCAGTTGTTAGAGTTTTTGATGCGTAACCGTGATATTGTATTTAGCAAAGAAGAATTGTATTCTCGTGTATGGGGACTTGACTCCTATGGTGATTATGCAACTGTAGCGGTTCATATTAATCGTTTACGTGAAGAAATTGAGGATAATCCATCCGATAGTAAGCATATTATTACAGTTTGGGGTGTAGGTTATAAATTTGTTTAATAACCTAAATGGGTATTCACATTATACTCACGTTATTCGTGGCTGTTGATTAAATATGAGTTTGTAGAGAAATTATTATATAGATATAATCAAAGATTTAAAAATTGTTTATATACTTCCTTTGATAGTTTAGATATTCCATGTATACTTATCTAAGTAAGGCTGACTTTTGATTCTAGATAAGAAACAACTAAACTTCTCTCTCTTAATAAGTTCTCTCTCAACTTATCTAGATCACATATACTCTCTCTCAACAGTCCTTACACTCTCAAACTATATGCATAAAGGGCATTTGCTAGCGACGGCTAGTAAATGCCCTTTATGTTTTTTAGATTTTAGATATTTGAATACATTCTATACAGCTTCTTTCAGGATTCTAGGTATTTATCTAGTAGAGGATATACGGTTATAATAATTATACTTTTATAAGAAAAGTTATAAATTGGTATCTTGCATTGTAAAAGCAGGCGTACTATAATATGTTCATCAAAATCAATTTTATAAAATTGATTTTGAGATGATTTGAATTAGTGTGAGACGTGGCGTATTTATAAAGTATCATAATTATATGATTTATGATTTGGTTCTTATTTTAACTTTTATAATCATCATTAAGACGTTATGGGTGATGTAGAAGAATATTAAGAAGAATATAAGGAGATCTACATGACATTTTCAAAATATAAGAAAACAGTAATTGCGTGTATTCTTGCTTTGGGTATTGGGGTAGGCGGAGGATACTATTTCTTTGGCAGCCCTGTTAATACGCAACCAACAAACGTGAGAGAACAAACTAAACAGACTAAGCCTATTACTGAAACGCGTAATACCTATGTAGTGCAAGCGGCTAAAGAATCTGGGCCAGCTGTAGTAGGGATTACAACACAAGTATTTCAAAAGGATATTTTTAACCGTACTATCTATGCTGGAGAAGGTGTCGGATCTGGTGTGCTTATCGATAATGACGGACATATTATAACCAATAAACATGTGGTAGCGGGGGCTAGAAATGGGGAGGTTACAGTATCATTGTCTGATGGCAGCACGGTGACGGGTACTGTTATAGGTTCAGATTCGCAAACGGACTTAGCAGTTGTAAAAATTAAACCTCCAAAAAATATTAAACCTATCAAAATTGGTGACTCTGACTCCTTGCAAGTAGGGGAGCCAGCTATTGCTATTGGCAATCCTTTAGGTCTTGAGTTTAAAGGTTCAGTTACCTCTGGTGTTATTAGTGCCTTAGCACGTACAATTGATGATCAAGGTCAACGATTCCCATTGATTCAAACTGATGCAGCCATTAATCCAGGTAACTCAGGTGGTGCACTTATTAATGCAGATGGCGAGTTAATTGGTATCAACAGCTCTAAAATCTCTAAAGAGGGAATTGAAGGTATGGGCTTTGCCATTCCAATTAATTCCGCAATGACAATTGTTGATTCTATTATTAAAAATGGTAAGGTCATTCGCCCTTATATTGGGGTGTGGGCTGTAGACCGTCAAACTGCAGCGCGCAATAATGTAACCTATGAAGGTGATGGACTTCTTGTTGTTCAACTTGATTCTAATGGTCCTGCTGCACAAGCTGGTCTCGTAGAAGGAGATACGATTGCACAAATTGATGGTAAAGATATTACTACATTACTTGAATTAAAAGAACAAATTGATGCTAAGAGCCCTGGAGATACAATTTTGGTATCCTACACTCATAACGGAAAAATGAAGAGCGCACAGCTTAAATTAGGGGAAGCGTCTTCAAATTAGAATCTAGTAAATAAAACTTAATTAAGTATTCCAATAATGCACTAATTTCTTTTGTAGTGTTAGAAAATCCTCATCTTTTAGATGAGGATTTTTAGTTATAATAGGGTGCTTTAATAGATTTTGTATAAAAAATACCATAAATAAGAAAATTTTTTGAAAAAATTTTTCCTATAAATGCAGAAATTAACTGTGTTTATAGATTAGAAATAGAAAAAAATATATTAAGTTCTAATATTTTTTTTTACAAAGTACCTTGCGTTCCGAGGTACCTTATGTTATTATGTATTTGTCAGTACATGATAGTGACCGTAAGAGAGCTTTCACATTGGCAGGCAAGCACAGCCTAAAAGGGAGGAACTATGCAAGTTCAATTAAAAAAAGGTGTTATGGATATGCTTGTGCTAGCACTATTAACACAAAGTGATCGCTATGGATATGAAATCGTAAGCACCATTTCGGAATATATTGAAATATCTGAAGGAACGATATATCCATTGTTTAACAGACTGAAAAAAGAAAAGTATGTTGAAACGTATTTAAAGGAGTCTTCTACAGGCCCATCACGGAAATACTATCATATCACGAACGAAGGCCGTGCAGCATATAACAAGATGCGTCAAGAATGGGATGAATTTTCTGGTGTTATCAATATGCTGTTGAAAGGAGTCGATAATAATGAACAAAAATAGCTTTTTGGATGCATTGCGTAATATATTTAAAAAAGCGCGTGTTGCAGATGTGGAGAGTATTATAGAGGTTTATGAAGAGCATTTTGCGGTAGGTTATGAAAAAGGGCTTACCGATAGTGAGATCATTAAATCCTTAGGGACTCCAGAGGAAATATATGCATCCTACGTAGATGCAGGTATCATTACAGACACAATGAATCTAGATGGTAGCGAAAGTAAATCCGTTAATATGCAGGAAATTTATGCACGATTTGATGATTATAAAGAACGTCTTTTACCTCAATTACCGGGGATGGCTAAAAAAGCATCCAAGACTTTGCTCTCTATTGGAAGTGGCTTATCCTATATTGTAGGTGCTCTTATATTCATTATTACACCGGCTATTTTGTTCTTGCTAGGTAGCTCATGGCAACCATTTGAGAATGTTACTGCATTTCCAGTATTGTCCATTGTAACTTTAGTGGCACTTGGTGGTGTAGGTTTATTTGGTGGACTTACATGCGTCTTTGTTGGTACAGAGCTTCGTGGTGTGCGTGAACGTTACTTCCGCAATATGGACTAAGGAGGATCTATGAGACGAATTATAATAACAGCGATTTTAACCGTAATTTGTGCTGTTGGGGCAGTTACATCCTTTGCAGTTAATGATTTACCTAATTTTGGTGAATGGATGAAAACGAATGAACAACAGTTTAG
>CABQQJ010000027.1 GCA_902466275.1 uncultured Veillonella sp.
TAATGTGCCAGATCAAATTAGGTCCCATTATTTTAAGCTCAAGATTGTAGAAATATTTTTATTATTATCTGTAATCTCTACAGACTCCTATGAAAAACGAGGAAGTTACCGAAAGCAACAGGTAGATATTGTAAAAGCTGTAAGTGAATATGTATCGACACAGTATATGAAGCGTATTACTATTGATTCCTTGTCTGAACAGTTTGATATTCCTACATCTACCCTGAAGCGTTGCTTTAAAGGTGTATTTGGTACAACCATACATCAATATCTAAAAGAATGTCGTATTAATGCGGCGAAGAGATTGCTTCAAGACTCAGATCAGTCTATTTTAGAAATCGCTAATGCGGTAGGGTATGAGAATGGTAGTAAGTTTACGGGTGCATTTAAAGCGGCTACTGGTGTAACGCCAAGTGCTTATCGTAAGGTTTAAATAATTTGGATCTTATATTATTCTAGATAGAAATTTTGTGCTTTAGGCTAGGTTTGATAGTCTATGAAAATTAAATATTGTCCGAAACGTATGTTTTTGGTCTATTCGGAGTAGATATGTATAATACACTTTGCTACCATTAAATCTGTAAATGATTTTCAATGTCATTTGGTTGTGGTGGTAAAGTGTATTTTTATATGCATGGTTAAATATATGTCTGGAGGAAATTTAATGAATAGGAGTTGGGTGCGGGCAAGGAGATATGTCATACTATCCTGCGCAGTAGCGTGCTGGTTGCAAATGCCGGTGGTTATGGCGGACAATGCGACTGTAACAACCGATGTGGTTCATGTTCGCGGTACATGGGCTGAAGAGCAGGCAAAACAAGAGTCTCAGCAGACGACGATTATCACGAAGAAGGATATTGTCAAAAAGCAGGCAAAATCCGTAGAAGATATTGTATTTTCCGAAACTGGCGTATCTAGAACCGTCGATTCGATGGGGCGCGTCGGCGTATCTATCCGTGGAGCGGATCCTCGTCATACCTTGATTCTTGTGGATGGACAGCCTGTGATGGGCGACCTTGCCAAATATCAAGGCGCCGGTGATGAATTACAGCGTCTCGGTACAGAAAATGTAGAACGTATAGAAATTATCCAAGGTGCAGCCAGTGCTAAATACGGATCCGATGCCATCGGTGGTGTTATCAATGTTATTACCAATAAACCGCGTAAGACCGCTGGCCTTCAGTTTAATGCGGAAGGTCGTAGAACTAAAGGCGACGGTGATATCGTACCGTTTTCCAATTTCTTTATGCGCGCTGATTCTGGCTCATTAGGTAAGTTAAAAGTTAATATTCACGGTAGTAAACGTGATATTATGCCTATTTATGCTAGCGAGCGGCGTCGTATCAGCGCTATGACCAATGATGAAGACCACGGGTTTTTAAAGAATTCCCTACGATATTACGGTACAAATTCCAATATAGGTTTGGCCGCTACGTATGATATTAATGATAAACAGTCTTTGGGAGTCCGTATCGATAGGTATAATGAAGACTTGGAACGATATGTAAAGCGCAGTACTTCTTATTTGGAACCTCAGGTTCATTACAAACGGGATTTAGATAGGAATAATCTTAATTTGACGTATACTGGTCAGGACAATAAGAGTTCGTGGAAAGCGGAACTGAATTATACGCGGACCAAAGAAGATGATGTAACATTAACCAGTGACTACGGGAACAGTACCTATGAAGGGAAAAATACATTAAACTATGTGGATAATGTAGATCATCGTCAATGGAGCGTAACACTCGGGGCAGATACGCAAGTCAATAAGAAACATCTCTTGTCTTATGGAATTGGGTTTATACGGGAGACAGGCGAAGGTAGCAGACTTAAAAATGCGCCTCATACCTATAAACGGCATATCGACCCCTGGGATTATGATAAAAGTCTGGCAGTAAAAAACGGTGTTCCCTCATCCACAATTTATGACCATTCTTTCAGAAAAAACGAGGCCGGTGTAGAGCAGTGGAATAAGGAGAAAGAATGGTATAACGGAGATAAAAGCAAGCCAAACACATTGCCGGAATTTACTTACGAAGAATATCTTCAATATTTGGATCCCCAGGCGGGGATTGATTCAGCGGCCGCAATGGGGCTTGTGGACGGCCCCGTGACGGAGCGTACGCTGAAAAAACGGAATCCTGAAGCTTATGCGCGATATCAGCAGTTTGCTAAACGTTTATTAGCGGAGAATAAAGAATTTATTGAAGACTATCATTTTAATAAGGAGGGCCGAAAAGATGAAAACGGTAAGTATTATCCAGCACTTTATGATGCCTATTTACCGAGCTTTTACTATGGCGCCGTACCGGATTTTGATTCTACGAAGTTGAAATTAAACGGAGCTTATTTTAAAGAAGAGTATTTAAAACGCGTTAATCAACAGACCGCAGGACGTGCAGAGATCAAGAAACAGAATTTCTTTATTCAGGATACGTGGCAGGTTAATAAAAATACTACTTTATCACCAATTATAAGACTGGATCATAGTGATTTATTTGGCTCCAACTGGTCGTTTAATTTCGGTATGACTCATAATGTACATGGAAATGTACACCGCAGATTAAAGGCTAATGTGGGTACCAGTTATACGGAACCTGGTATGGGCGAGCTGTATTATAACTGGGAAATGTATGGCCCAAATATTACAAATGCCACAATCGGTGGCGGTGAAGCCCGATTAGGTTGGTATTGGGTCGGAAATCCGAACCTTAAACCGGAGAAATCCATGAATTTTGACCTCTCTTTGGAAGGGGAAAATAAAAATACCTATGGTAAAGTAACCGTATTCCATAATAATATTCGGAATTATATGTCGATTTACAATACGGGATATTTGATGGATTTTTATCCTCAGTATGATGAATCTACCACATATGGAGCGGCGAAATTTGCTCATGCACCAGATATGATTTACAGTTTCCGTAATATCGGCAAGGCCCAAATTACGGGACTTCAATTTGAAGTTAAACAAACTTTGAATAAACACTGGAAGGCCCGTTTGGGATATACGTATTTACGAGCGCTTAATAAGAGCGATAAAGATATGCCTCGTGAATTACTGGATAAACCTCGTCATAAAGTGGATATCGGTGTGGATTTTGAGGATAAGGCTAGCGGATGGAGCGGTAGTCTGTGGGGAGATTATTATATTCATATGCTGGATAGTAACTCCTTGTCTGGTGGCGGTAATTATATGGTATCTTATATTGATCCTAATAATTCCGATCGTTCCGTTATCAGATATAATTTGAATAATAGAAGAACCGCCGATATGTATGAACATAAAACTTATGGCATATGGAATTTGATGATTCAAAAGAAGATTGATAAGGATTCACGAATCTATTTCGGTATTGATAATCTCTTTAATCATCGTGATGATGATCGGGCTTTATCGGCTCGAGTATATCGTATCGGATTAAATATGAAATTCGGTTTCGGTTCAGGTGAAAGTAAAACGAAACTTACGAAGGAGCAGTTTGAATCGTTACCTCCGGTTATGCTGCAGGATTTTATTACGCGTCCTTTCGATACAGACAGAAAACGAGGTATGGAACTTGTAGGTGATTATCGTGTACGTAATGACAGTCATCTTGGATCTGATCGTCCTGCTACGCGGGTGACTGCTACAAGTTACGTATCCGACGAGGCCGCAAAGAATCTGGCGGACCGCAAGGAACATGGCTTGAATCAACGTATACGTGTCGGTGTCGATGCTCGTATTAACGATAATACGAATGTACGTGTTGTGGGTAGTGCTTCTGGCCAAGCTGGTGTAGATAGCAGTCATGAAACAGAAGGCTCTAAAGGTTTTAATCATCAACGTCTCGAAGAACTAGATGTAACACATCACGGTTCTAAATGGGATCATAGTGTTGGTCGTATTACTGAATCTATGGGGGTTACAGGTTATTGGTTTAATAAAGAATATGACGGCCTTCGTAGTGTTTGGACGAATAAGAATACTCAAGTCCGTATCGGTGTGGGGACCTTTAAACATAGTACGGGAATTAGCGACAGTGCTTATACTCATGCTATTTATACGCATTTTAAACGGGTTCCAACGGTAGAGGAATTCTTAGGTGTTACTATGGATTCGGACGGTGCCAATAAGGAACTCATCGTACCAAATGCAGGGAATACTATTAATTTCTACCAGCAATTAAAAGCCTTGCGCGATAAGGAAGGCACCTTAGATGCGGAGGTAGGTACATTAAAGAAGAAAATCGACGATATGACTTCCGATATCTGGTCTAAAGAATTTATTGACGGCATGTCCGCGGATCAACTGGCTCCATTAAAAGCGGAGTTGGCAAAGTTGGAAGCATCTTTGCCGGATGTGGAAGCTCGTGTGGCGAAAGAACGGGAACCGTTACGAGCTGCGCAGTTTGATGTGTTGCGCCGGATGCAGGAAATCGCAGTGAAAGCTTATGGTGCGGATGCGGCTAAACAGACTGTATCGATTAAGATGCCTGATGTGTCAGTAACGTATTCTTATAAATCGCGATACTATGATGAAGATGATGAACAATGGTATGAAGACGAACGTACTTTCACTCAGAAAATAGCACCGGGAACGATTGGGCTTGATAAGAAAAACCCATTGTTTGAAATGAAGTTGAGTGATACCACTGTTCTTTCCAATGGCGGAAAAACGTTTATTTCAAATTGGTACAATCAGAATAAGGCGGCTATCGTGGAGGCGTATCGTGCCAAGGCGAAAGATATAGCAACCTATAGCTTCGGCAATAATCCGTATACGATGAAATTTGAAGATAATGCCTTTGACGGGCTGGACAAGTCTATTTATAAGGCGAATGTCGTTGATATTAACGACTCCGGCACGTCTGGTCTTATTAACGTAAAAGGAAGTGCCTATTATCCTTCTATGATAGCTTCGTACTTTAATAGCTTGGCCCGAATGCTTGAAAAAGCGGACGGCAACAGTCGTTTGCCGAGAGAGGCGCTAGGCAAATATACAGGTGCTGTTATTCCTTCAATAGGTGTCGTATTGGAGCGGGATACAATTCCACCAATTGAAAAGGCTACCTATGTTCAAGTTAAACATATGGTAACACCTCGACTTGGCTTAGCTGCGTGGTACTTACGCTCCTTTGGCGGTAGTGACTATCGCTTCTATACGGCGAATGGTAATGCTACAGAAGCGCATGAATTCAACAATATAGCTAATGTTTTCGGCATTGGGGCTAAGTATCAATTAAATCATAATGTAAGTGTTTCCTTCGACTATGGACAAAACCGTAGTGACTTTGGTCGCTTCATGAATGGCAATACTCATTATGACCATAAGGCTGGATCCTCTCAATTCGATATCAAGGGCCGTGACGTAGGTGGTGTACCTCATTTCTGGGCATTGCGCTTTGATGTTGGTCGTGCCGATATGAATAAACCTGGTTCTTGGAATGCCTATGTGGATTATAAATACTTCGCACATGGTTCCTTCTTCGGCGGCAATGGTACAGAGGCCGTACCTGATCGCTACTTAGATGGTATTAAGAGCTTTACCTTTGGTGGTGGCTATGTGCCAACTAAAGATCTTCTTTTACAAGCATTCTATACATTTGATGCAAAAGGGATCAATAAACGAGATACCTTATATGGATCTGAAAACTTTAAACTTGGGAATTATACTCGTTTCCAAATGACGTATAAATTCTAAAAATTTATATCCGATTTGTCCGAAACGTATATTTTTGGTCTATTCGGAGTAGATATGCAAGATACACTTTGCTAACATTAAAATGTGAATGATATTCAATGTCATTATATGTTGGTGAAGTGTATCTTTTTAATTTTTGTGTGGGAGATACAAGACATATGTTTAGTTATAAGTTTAGGAGGGCATAATGAACCGGTGGGGACATACAAAGCGTACCATAATCCTGTCTAGTGCAGTTGCCTTGTGGCTTAGCGCACCTCTAGTGGTTTGGGCAGATAATGCGACTGTCACTACAGATGTTGTTAATGTGAAAGGCACATGGGCAGAAGAAGAAGCAAAATTGAACTCACAGCAAGTGCAAATCATTACCAAGAAAGAGATTGAAAAGAAACAGGCGAAGTCCGTCGAAGACATTATTTTTACGCAAACAGGTGTATCTAGAACAGTTGATGCTATGGGGCGTGTGGGCGTGTCCATTCGCGGTGCAGAAGCGCGTCACACTCTCATCCTCGTAGATGGTCAACCAGTGCTAGGTGATTTTGATAAGTACTCTGGTGCGGCAGATGAAGTACAACGTTTGGGTACAGAGAATGTAGAGAGAATTGAAGTTATTCAAGGTGCGGCTAGTGCTAAATACGGATCCGATGCAGTAGGTGGTGTAGTTAATATCATCACTAAAAAAGCACAAAAGAAACCATCCGTACAATTTAATGCTGAAGGCTTGCGTCGCAAGAGCGATGGCGATGTATTTCCGTTCCAAAACTTCTTCATTCGTGCCGATTCTGGTCAAATGGGCAAGTTAAAGGTTGGTTTATCAGGTAGTAAACGAGATCTTATGCCTGTTCTAGCATCTGTTAAACGTCGTGCCTCTGGGATGGCCTTTGATTATGCAAAACATAACTTCAAGCCAAATGTACTTCGTTACTATGGTGATGCGGCAGATATCGGTCTTGTAGCGACCTACGAGGCAAATGATAAAAATAAGGTAGAATTGCGACTTAATCGTTACACGGAAGACCTTGTGCGCGATGTTAAGCACTCCGACTCCGATTTAGAGCCACAGCAACACTTCAAACGTACGGCAGATCGTAATACAGCTAACCTGCAATGGTCCTCTAGAGCTGGAAAGAGTGACTGGACTGTAGAAACTAATTACTCTCGTATTAAAGAAAATGACGTAGCGCTCATTAACTATACAGGTCGTTCCGCTTATGAAGGCTCTAATGAGTTGCGTTATATTGATAACATCGATCATCGTCAATTAGATATTCGAGTAAATGCTAATACGCAAGTCAATAAAAATCATTTGCTAAGCTATGGTGTTAGCTATGCTCGTGAAGAAGGTTCTGGTAGTCGCTTAAAGAGTTCTCCTAATACAAGTACGATGTACATTGATCCATGGGATTACGATAAAAGCTTGTTAGTAGACCGCCTTGATCGTCTCGTGCGACGTAAAGGCGATAATAGTATTAAAGTTTACTCTCACATCCATGACTATAAATTCATTAATTCCGGTGGCGGCATGCCGCAATGGGATATGGATTATGAATACTATGGGGCTGAAACAAAGGCACAAAAGCCGGGCATTACGTACGATGATTATGTGAATTATGGTTTATCGGAAAGCAGACTTAGTGAATGGTCAAGCACATCGCCGAATAATCAACCCGTAACGGATGAATTTAAGAAGCGATATTATGCTTTAGAAAATCGGTTGAAATCGGAAAATCCTGAAATGGCGGCACATCGTGCAAACATCGTAGGTGACTATTTTAAATATGGTGAGTCTAACGATCCAGAAATGCGTAAGAAAGCACCTAAGCTAAATGGTAAGGCTTTCTTGGAAGAGTACCGTAATCGCGATCAACGCTTGACTACTGGTAGTGGTACGATTCGTAAAATAAACGCTTACATTTCTGATACATGGCAAGTTAATAAGAATTTAACATTGTCTCCAATTGTGCGCTTCGACAATAGTAGCTTGTTTGGTTCTAACGTATCTGCATCTTTGGGCATGACATATAACGTTAAAGGTAATACACATCGCAGATTTAAAGCCAATGTAGGTACCGGTTATACAGAGCCTGGTATGGGCGAATTGTGGTATAACTGGGAAATGTACGCTTCTAACCCTGTAGGGATTGGGGTAGCAAAACTCGGTTGGTATTGGGCTGGCAATCCTAATTTGAAACCAGAAAAATCGGTCAATTTCGACATGAGCTTGGAGGGTGAAAATAAAAATACATATGCACGCGTAGGTGTATTCCATAACCGTATTAAGAACTATATGTCTGTATACTTCACTGGTGATTTTATGGACTTCGCACCATATCTTAAAGGTGATGC
>CABQQJ010000028.1 GCA_902466275.1 uncultured Veillonella sp.
AATTTGCCCGCCTGTGTATGTAAGATCTGATATTCTACAAGGAAAAGGCATGGCTTCAAGTTCGGCAGATATTTCTGTAACAGCTATGGCTACAGCTTTGGCCATGGACTATGATTTATCATTAAAAGAACTTGAGCAAATTTGTCTATCTGTAGAGCCTACAGATGCCTCTTTTTATCAAGGTGTAACTCAGTTTGATTATATTAAAGGGACTATCTCTAAGCCTTTAGGACCGTGTCCGCCTTTAAAAATACTTGTCTTTGATGAAGGCGGTAGCATTGATACGGTTAGCTTTAACAAGCAAGTAGATTTACATAATAAGATTTTAGAAAAAGAATCGATAATACAGGAGTCCCTAGATTTATTTAAACAAGGACTTGCTACGCATGATATAAAGCTTATAGGCCAAGCTGCTACATTGAGTGCCTTTGGCAATCAGCGTATTTTATATAAACCTAATTTATATGACTTTCACGATGTAGGTAATTCTTATAATAGTGTAGGAACAATCATCGCTCATAGCGGAACCATTATGGGACTATTATTCCCCGTTGATTATGGTCGTATTGATGATTGTAAGAATGAGATTTTGCGTAAGTTGCCACAATTAACCTATGTAGATACGGTTGAAACTACGAATGAAGGATTAACTTATATCAAACGATAAAGTATTTCATAGAAAGAGAATAGTATGTCTAAAATACATGGGGGCAATATCTTTCAGTTTGCCCATGAACAACGAATTGAACCATATGAGGTTATTGACTTTAGTGCTAATATCAATCCACTAGGCCCTAGCCAACGTGGCTTATCTGCATTAGAATCTCAATTGCGATATATATCACATTATCCGGATGCTACAAATGATGATATATTAAATGCCATTGCTGATATCTATGGTATGAATAAAAATCAAATTGTAGTTGGCAATGGAGCAGCAGAGCTATTATATGCAATTTGTCGGTTACCTGGCTATACGGGCGCTTTTGTTCCCGCACCAGGTTTTTCTGAATATAAAGCTGCTTTAGAAGCAAGTAGAATTCCAGTACGCGATATTTATTATAGACCACGGGAAGATGAACATGGAAAACCTTATTTTGAGGTTCCTTATTTAGCATTAGAAACTTTTGCAGCTGAGTTAAAGGGGCAAGATGGTCGTATTATTGTATTTCTAGGTAATCCCAATAATCCAGATGGTACGTTACTTGATAAGAACCATATTCGTACTATTGCAAGCATGCTGAAAGATGCTAATAGTTTACTTGTTATAGATGAGTCCTTTATCGATTTTGTTGGTAACGACACATTACAAGATAATGAATACTCCATGCGCTCCCTAGTTAACGAGTTTGATAATATTATCGTGGTTCATTCTTTTACAAAATTCTATGCTGTGCCAGGTCTACGAATCGGTGCTGCTTTCAGCGATCCTCTTATTATTGAACAAATAAATAGTTTTATCCCTACATGGTCTGTTAACACATTAGCTCAATCCTATACAGAGGCGGCTTTGAATGATGTAGAGTATGTGAAACGAACAAAACAAGTATTACATGAAGAGCAACTTTTTATGTATAACTCATTAGATACTATAAATGGTATTACTGTATATCCGCCTTCAGCTAATTTTATATTGTTCCACATTGAACAAGAAGGAATAACAGCAGAGTCGATTAATGAAGCGCTTAAAAAATATAATATGATTGTTCGCAACTGTGATTCTTATATGGGATTAAATAATCAATGGGTTCGCGTTGCAATAAAAGATCATGATACTAATGTTAAGTTAGTAGAAAAATTAACAGATATTTTGAAAGTATAGGAAGACTATGAAGACATTGTATATTGTGCGCCATGGTGAAACTGATTGGAACAAAATGGGAAAATACCAAGGCATCACAGATGTTCCACTTAATGAAAATGGTTTAAATCAAGCAAAGGCATGTGGTCAGGCTCTTAAAGATGTTAAATTTGATCGCATATTATCTAGTGATTTGAGTCGTGCTTTAGTTACAGCTGAAGTCATTCGCGGTGAACGTACTATTCCTATTACAGTAGATAAACGCTTACGAGAACTTAATTTTGGCGATTGGGAAGCTATGTTATTTTCAGATATCGAAGATCGTTGGCCTGGTTTGATAGATGAAATGTATTTGCGACCACATCTAGTTAAGGTTCCTAATGGTGAAAGCTTTAAGAATTTACAAGACCGTGCATGGGCAGGTCTAGAGGAATTCATCAATGTTAATAATGAGGAGGAAACACTTCTCATTGCTTGTCATGGTGGAACTATACGAACATTATTGTGTAAATTATTAGATATTTCCATTAGTCATTGTTGGAATTTTAGTCAAGGTAATACAGCAATTAATCGTATATTCTATAATGGCATGGGAGAATTTGATCATAATATTTTAAACTTGCTCAATGATACAGCACACGTAGATGTATTACAAGGTCATGCATAATGCGACTAGATAAATTATTAGCCAATAAAGCCTATGGTAGTCGAAAAGAAGTCCATCAAATCATAAAGGATAGAAGGGTTACCATCAATGGTAGTATAACAACGAAAAAAGATACTCATATTGATATTGATGTTGATATAGTTGCTGTTGATGGTAAGATTGTTAGTACTACTCAACTATATTATGTAAAATTTCATAAGCCAAAGGGCTATGTTACAGCGGTAGAAGATTCTAGTCACCCTGTTGTTATGGATTTACTCCCTCCAGAATTCATAAAAATGGGAGTAGTTCCAGTAGGCAGATTAGACAAGGATACAGAAGGACTTTTATTATTAACTAATGATGGTGTGTGGGGACACTCTATCATCAATGGTAATAAACATGTGCCTAAAGTTTATTACGTAGAATTTGAAGGAACGCTATCTGATGAAGGTATACAACGTATTAAAGAGGGAATTCTTCTTGGAGATGGTACGCAATGTAAACCGGCAGAAATTGAATTTGTATCGTTACATTCAGTACATGTAACGATTGAAGAAGGCAAGTATCATCAAGTTAAGCGCATGATTGGTGCTGCAGGTGGTACTGTAACATATTTGAAACGTCTTACGATTGGTCATATTGATTTAAGTGGCATTGAAGAGGTTGGTTCTGCAATGGAATTGACCGTTGAACAGATAGAGGGCTTTAAAAAATAGCATAAAATTCTATTCAATATAGGCATTTTATGGTAAGATTAATTGTACTTTATAGACTAGGAGCAAGATTATGAATGGATTAAATCTGCTACAACAGTATATTAAAGAGCAAGAATTAACAGGCGTCATTTTAATAAGCCCTATAAATTTACATTATTTTGCTGGTTTTACTGGTACAACAGGGTTTGCTATCATTACTCAAGATAAAGCTTTTATGATTACTGATTTCAGATATACTGAGCAAGCTACAAAACAATGTGAAGGGTATACGGTTATTCAATATGAAACAACTGTTATGGATACTCTTGTAGATATATTCAATGAACATCATATTCACGAAGGTTTATTCGGTATAGAAGGCAAACAAATGCCTGTGGATACGTATGAAACTTTATGTGATACATTAGATGAACGCTTTAATTTTACATCTATCAATTTTGCAAAACTACGTGCGGTTAAGCGTGAAGACGAATTAGACTTATTGCGTAAAGCTGCTAAAATTGGTGATGATGCTTTTGCTGCCTTGCTACCACAACTAAAGGTAGGGATGACAGAAAACGAAGCGCGCATTATATTAGAATCAGAAATGTTAAAACGTGGATCAGAGGAACCTTCCTTTGCAACCATTGTTGCTTCTGGTAATCGTTCTAGTATGCCTCATGGTGTAGCCAGTGATAAGGTCATTGAAGCAGGTGATTTTGTTACCTTTGACTTTGGTGCGGTATATAAGGGTTATCATTCTGATATGACTAGAACTATTGTAATGGGGCCTGCCTCTGAATTACAAAAGAAGCTGTATGGTATAGTTTTAGAAGCACAAAAACGTGGCGTAGCTGCAGTTCGGGCTGGTATTACTGGTAAAGAACTTGATGCAGTTTGTCGTGATTATATTAAAGAACATGGATATACCAAGGAATTTAATCATGGTACTGGACATGGCGTAGGTCTTGAGATTCACGAAGAACCAGTAGCCAATACTAAATCCGATACGGTATTTACAGAAAATATGATCATTACGGTAGAACCTGGCATTTATATAACAGGTACTATCGGATTGAGAATAGAGGATAGTGTCATCGTCAAATCTGACGGCTATGAGGTGTTGACACATAGTCCAAAAGAGTTAATTGAAATAGGTATTTAGAAGGAGAAGAGTTAGATGATTTCCAGTAATGATTTTCGTCCAGGTGTAACCGTTGAAATTGACGGTAATGTATGGCAAGTAGTTGATTTCCAACACGTTAAACCAGGTAAAGGTGCTGCATTCGTACGTACTAAAATGAAAAACTTGCAAACTGGTTCTGTAGTTGAGCGTACATTTAATGCAGGTGAAAAAGTGCCTAAAGCACATGTTGATCGTCGTCGTATGCAATACTTATATGAATCTGATGGCTCTTATACATTCATGGATAACGAAACTTATGATCAAGTTGAACTTACCCTTGAACAATTAGGTGATGCTAAAAACTTCCTTCTTGAAAATATGGAAGTATCCATCATGTTCTTCCAAGGTATCGTAATCGGTATCGATTTACCTGTAGCTGTTGAACTTCGCGTAGTTGAAACAGATCCTGGTATCCGTGGCGATACTGCTACTGGTGGTAACAAACCAGCTGTATTGGAAACAGGCTACACTGTAAAAGTACCTCTCTTCATTGAAGTAGATGATGTACTTCGTATTGATACTCGTACAGGACAATACATCGAACGTGCCTAATACTCATTGATATGTATTGGGGCAAGATCTTTTCAAGGAATCTTATTCCCCATATATCGTAACATTTGCACTGTAAGCACTTGTCGTCTATGTAATTATATATAGGGACAGGTGCTTTTTTTGAAAGAGGCCAGTATGACCAAGAAAAATACTGAACTAGAGTCGGGTAAAATTAAGATTAACGATGATGTGTATGCTACAATTGTAACAATGACAGCCCTTGACACAAAGGGAATTCATCATATGAGTTCCACCTTTAATGATGGCGTTAACACTTTTTTTAGACGTAAATCCGATCATGAAGGTGTTAAGATATCCTTTAACGATGAAGGAGCAATATCAGTTACACTATATGTGTGCATTCAGTATGGATATCGTATTCCTGATGTTGTTTTACGTCTACAAGAGCGCATTAAAACTGCTTTAGTCTCTTATACAGAAATTGAGGTTCAAACTATTGATGTAGTTGTACAAGATATCATTTTTGATGATTTAGTTACGCCACAACTACCATAGGAGGCATCTATATGAGTTCAGACAATCAATTAAATTATGGTTTAGATACGGA
Source organism: uncultured Veillonella sp. (assembly GCA_902466275.1). Lineage (GTDB taxonomy): Bacteria > Bacillota > Negativicutes > Veillonellales > Veillonellaceae > Veillonella. The sequence goes on from CABQQJ010000028.1 coordinate 5,452, forward strand.
TACTATTGATATTGCCGACTCTGTTATCATTGATGTGGCAACTAAAACTTTAGGTACAATTCCTGGTATTCATTCTTTAAGCCCACGCTTTTACGATGAGTTGGTAGAGGGTATTACCCATGCTTTTGGTCAGCGTAGCTTACCTGGTATCAATGTAAAGCATCGTAAAGGTTTTATTGAAATTAACATTTATATTAAAGCATTGTATGGATATAATCTCATTGAATTATCTAAACAATTACAATCAGAAATTAAACAAACCTTAAAAAATATGCTTGACCTAGATTATGTAAAAGTTGATGTGCATATTGAAGGTATTGTAAAAGAAAAGGAGCCAGTTTTACATGGTAACTAAGCGAAATCGGCGAGAAGCTCGTCAATACGCATTCCAAATGTTATATGCCAATGAATTTCATACTGATCAAAATGATGTTCAATTTCCTGAAGGAAACATTCATAAAGCAATGGATAAGGCATATGCAAATAGTATTATAGAGGGTGTACTATCAAATGTTGAAGCAATTGATGCTACATTACAGCCATTCTGTAAATCTCGTAAAGTAGCAAATTTAGATAAGGTGGATCGTTCTATCTTACGTATTGCAGTTTGGGAAATGAACAATAAAGTGGAACCTTTAGAGCCATCTATTGCTATTAATGAAGCCATTCAATTAGCTAAAGAGTTTGGCTCTGATGCATCTTATAAATTAATTAATGCAATCTTAGACGCATATAATAAGAGTAAATAATGAAACGATATTACTTAGGCATTGATACGAGTTGTTACACCACAAGTTGTGCCATTGTAGATAGCGACTTTCACATAGTAGGGGAAGCACGTAAAATCTTAGAGGTAAAACTGGGTGAGCGAGGACTACAACAATCAAATATGGTCTTTCAGCATACAAAGGCGTTGCCTAAGTTAATGTCAGAGTTGCCTCAGGTACCAATTAGCGGCATAGGTGTTAGTGGCTTTCCGCGCCGTGAAGAACGCTCTTATATGCCTGCCTTTATGGTCGGGTTAGGACAGGGGCAAACCTTGAGTCATCTTATGAATGTGCCTTTACATATTTTTGCACATCAAGAGAATCATATATTAGCTGCTTTGAGGGATTTAAAAAATATTCCTAATGACCCATTTTTGGCATTACATCTATCAGGTGGCACGACAGAACTAGTATATTGCCATTATCAAGGAAACGGTATTTTTGAATCTCACATCGTTGGTGGTTCTAAAGATTTACAAGGGGGGCAATATGTTGATCGCATAGGTGTCGCATTGGGCTTACCATTTCCTGCAGGTAAACATTTAGAGGCATTAGCATTACAAACTACAGAATATGAACCATTGCCATCATCTGTAAAAGACGGATGGATTAGCTTTGCCGGTCCTTGTAGTGCTGCTATGCGGCGTATAAATAACGCTATGAGTGATATAGATAAATCTAAGTTAGCTAGAGCTGTTTTTACTTCCATTGGAAATGCTCTAGAAAAAATGATTACTTATCATACTAAAGAGAAGCCTGTACGTGCACTCATTGCTGTAGGTGGTGTGATGAGTAATAGTTTACTTCGTAAGCGGATGGAAACCTATTGTAAACGAAATCATCTCCAATTACATGTGGCGCAACCACAATTCTCTGTTGATAATGCCACAGGTAATGCTTTTGGTGCTGCTTATTTACAAGAATCTAGAGGATAATCGTGAATGTATTAACCATTACACAATTAAACAATCTCATAAAACGTACCTTAGATCGTGAATATCTATTAAAGAATGTATATGTAAGTGGTACCATTATTAATGCAAAACGTCATAGCAGTGGTCATATGTATTTTTCTTTAAAAGATGAGGAATCTGCTATTGATGTGACAATGTGGTCTAGTACCGTCATGCAAAAGGGACTAGCTAATGCCATTCAAAATGGTTTATTAGTAACTGTAAAAGCATCTGTTAACTTTTACAATAAAATGGGCCGTTTAAATCTCATTGCGTCTGATATGCAAATAGGCTCTAAAAGTCCATTACAACTTGAATTTGACGCGTTAAAACGGGAGTTAACGGCGCTAGGATACTTTGATGACAGCCACAAACAAAGTCTTCCGTACATGGCAAGTTGCATAGGCATTGTTACATCTCAATCTGGTGCTGTATTACATGATATTTTGCATGTCAGCGAGCGACGTAACCCATTAGTTCAATTTAAATTATTCTCTGTTCCTGTACAAGGTAATACTGCGGGACCCATTATTGCCAAAGGTATTGCTACTGCTGATGCAGATCCTGATGTAGATCTTATTATCGTTGGTCGTGGTGGTGGATCTATGGAAGATCTATGGTGTTTCAATGATAGATCTGTTGTAGAGGCGATTTATAATGCTAATACGCCAATTATTTCAGCAGTAGGTCATGAAACGGATTATACT
>CABQQJ010000029.1 GCA_902466275.1 uncultured Veillonella sp.
AATCGGCTCGTGGTGCGGATTTTGTAACAGGTTCGATTATTCAGCGAGCTAAAAATATGGTACCTCTCTTAGTGCCATTATTTATTAGTGCGTTTCGACGGGCCGATGAATTAGCTATCGCTATGGAAGCACGTTGTTATAGAGGTGGCGTCAATCGTACACGTATGAAAGAATTACAAGTTACCTATGTCGATTATATTGGCGTCGGTGCTGTTGTCTTGATTACGATTATACTTATTGCATTATGGTGGCTTGGCCTATGAGAAATATACGAATCATAGTGGCTTATGATGGTACAGATTTAGTCGGTTATCAAAAGCAATCTAATGATAAGGGTTTAACTGTACAAGGTTGTTTGGAATATGGTTTATCACGTATTTGTAATGAACCCATTCAAATTTATGGTGCCTCTCGTACGGATGCAGGTGTACATGCTAAATTTCAAGTTTGTACATTTCAAACGTCGGGGACTATACCAGTAGAAAATATTCCTCGTGCTATGATAGCTCATATTCCTAAGGATATAGTCGTTCTAGAAGCGGTAGAAATTCCGCTAGATTGGAAGCCACGGTGGAATATATACGGTAAAGAATATATATATACGATTCATAATCAGCTCATTGCAGATCCTTTGACGCAGCGATATCATTGGCATGTGAAAAAGCCCTTAAATATTGCTCGTATGCAGGCTGCAGGTAATGAACTAGTAGGTACGCATGACTTTACAACCCTAAAGGGCACCAACTCAACTCCGGCGGATCCTGTAAAGACAATTATGGGAATTCGTGTTGAGGCCCGAGGTTCACAGGTGACGATTTCTGTGATTGGTGATGGTTTTTTATATCATATGGTCCGCAATATTGCAGGTTTACTTGTAGATATAGGTCTTGGTCGTCGCAAGGTTGAGGATATTAAAGGATATTTAGCTGCTAAAGACCGGCGTGCTATAGGGAAAACTGCACCTGCTCAAGGCTTATGTTTAGAAGAAATATTCTTCACTGAAGAGCGACAACAAGAGGTATTACGGAATAAATATTTTAGATGATTTGAGAATAAATATTCTATATAATTTCATATAGAATATTTTTTAAACGAGTAATTATGAAACGATGAGCATAAATACTAAAAGGATACTACTTCAAAAGTAGTATCCTTTTTTTCTTATAATTTTTAGTTATAATACCTTAATTTATACCTATTATTATGTGAAATGATACATTGTAAACCTAAAATATACATGATACAATGACGATATAAGACAGGTTCGTACTATACATATATAAAATAGTAAGTTAGACTCTTGTCAGCAGTGTAATTTTTATCCTAAGGAGGGTGAATCTCTTGCAAAAACGTAAAGATTTTATCTGGAAAATGGGCGGCCAACAAGGTGAAGGTATCGAGAGTTGCGGCGAAATTATGGCCACAATCCTTGCTAAAGAAGGCTACTCTTTGTATAGCCAACGTTTATTTGCATCTCGTATCAAAGGTGGTCATACTACATTCGCATTGCGCGTAGCGTTAGAACAAATTATGTCCATCGGTGAAGGCGTAGACTTCTTGCTTTCCCTTGATCAAGAAACAGTTGATATGCACGGTTCCGAAGTACGTGATGGTGGATATATCATCTGTGATAGCAAAGTTAATCCAGACTTTTCTAAATTTGAAGGTACAAAGATTAATTGCTTATCTTTGCCTATCTCTGAAACAGCAATGAAACAAGGCTCCTTGTTGATGCGTAATATCGTAGCACTTGGGATGTCCGTAGCGCTTCTTGGCTTTGATACTAAGATGTTTAAAGATGCTATTACTGAGAAATTTGCAAAGAAATCCCAAGAGATTATTGATAAAAACTTGGCTGCTTTCGATGATGGTCATAGCCTTGTAATGGAAAAATTAGGCGATGTTGAAATCGATACATTGCCAGCGCCTGGTAAGAAAGATCAAATGTTCTTATTAGGTAACGAAGCATGTGCTCTTGGTGCTATTGCTGCGGGCTCTCGTTTTATGGCGTCTTATCCTATTACGCCAGCATCCGAAGTTATGGAATACATGATTAAAACTATGGATAAGTTGGGCTCAACTGTTGTTCAAACAGAAGACGAAATCGCAGCATGTATGACAGCTATGGGCGGCGTATACGCAGGTGTTCGTGGCTTCACATGTACTTCTGGCCCTGGTCTTTCCTTGATGGCTGAATCCTTATCCATGGCTTCCATGGCTGAATTGCCAATGGTTGTTATCGACGTTCAACGTTCTGGCCCATCCACTGGTATGGCTACAAAAGTTGAACAATCCGATATTGATGCGGCTTGCTACAATGCACATGGCGACTATTCTGGTATCGTAATTTCTCCAACATCTATCGAAGAATGCTTCTATGAAATTCAAAAAGCTTTCAACTTGGCAGAAATGTACCAATGTCCAGTTATCTTTATGCCTGACTTACAACAAGGTTTGAATAAACAATCCGTTCCTTCCTTCGATTTGAACCGTGTACCTATTAACCGCGGTAAAATGATGAAAGAAGCAGAACTTCCTGCATTGGAACAACCTAAATACTTCAAACGCTTTGAATTGACTGAAGATGGTATTTCTCCTCGTACAATTCCTGGCATGAAAAATGGTCTATTCCTTTCCACAGGTTTAGAGCATAATGAAGAAGGTAAACCAGCAGAAGCGCCTACAATGCACGTAGCGCAAACTGATAAACGTTTCCGCAAATTGGAAACTGTAGCTGATAACTATGAACCATTCTTGAACAATGCAAAATACGATGAAGCTGATGTACTCGTTGTAGGTATGGCTTCTAGCCGTGGTGCTATCGAAGAAGCAGTTGCTGAATTCGATCAAGAAGGCGTTAAAGTTAACCACTTGCAATTGCGCTTGATTAAACCATTCCCAGCAAAACAATTACAACCATTCTTTGATGCTGCGAAAAAAGTGGTTATCGTAGAGCACAATAAAACTGGTCAATTGGCTAACTTATTTAAAATCAACATGCATAAGAAACATAAGATTTCTAGCTGCTTGAAATACGATGGTAATCCATTCACAAAAAGTTATGTGAAAAATGCGATTAAGGAGGTCCTATAATATGACAACAGCTAAAGATTACAGAAATGATATTCGTCCTAACTGGTGTCCAGGCTGTGGCCATTATGGGGTTCAAGCGGCGATTACTGACGCTGTAGTAGCGAAAAATATTCCACCAGAAAAATTAGCCGTAATTTCCGGTATCGGTTGTTCTAGCCGTATCGGTGGCTATTTCTACGCTTATGGTGCACATACAACTCATGGCCGTGCGCTTCCTTATGCGCAAGGCGTTAAGCTTGCTAACCAAGACTTAGAAGTTATTGCATTTTCCGGTGACGGTGATGCCTTTGCTATCGGTATGGGTCACACCATTCATGCTTTTAAACGTAATGTAAACATGACATACGTAGTAATGGATAACCATGTATATGGTTTGACTAAAGGTCAAGCATCCCCTCGTTCTGACATCGGTTTTGTTACAAAAACAACTCCTCATGGTGCGTTTGAGTCTCCATTATCCGTTTGTGAAACTGCGATTGCTGCAGGTGCTACATTTGTAGCACAAAGCTATATGGTGAATCGTAAAGAGCTCGTTGATTTGATTCAACAAGCTATGGATCATGAGGGCTTCTCCTTCATCAATGTATTTAGCCCATGTGTTACATATAATAAACGCAATAGTTATGATTGGTTCAAAGAACATTTAGTAGCATTGCCTGAAGGTTATGACCCAACAGATCGTGCAACAGCGCTTAAAACTTTGGGTGATACTGATGGTTTGGTTACAGGCCTTATCTATCAAAATACATCTAAACCTTCCTTTGAAAAAGCAATGGCAGCAGCAAATGGCGGACCACATCCTCGTCCATTGACTGAAGATGTTGTAAAACCTGACCAAGCATTATTCGACAGCCTTTGTAATGGCTTCAAATAATTATTAGCAGAACACTATAGATACTTGCTTGTCTACATAATAAACGTGTCACCTTTGGGTGGCACGTTTTTTGTATGTACTATTTTATGAAAAACTATTTAGTATATTGCTTTCTGCGATTTGTCCCATGTGGTTATATAACGTGATATAATAAGGACATTGTATGATATTCATTGCAATTGTATCGTATTCATTGCAGAGGTTTTTATGAAAGCATACGAAAAGGGGATTAGTCTATCTATCTGGACTTTGAGTTGGCCTATATTTATTGAAGTGTTCCTACAGATGCTAGTAGGTAATATAGACCAATTGATGATGAGTCACTACTCGCCTCAAGCGGTAGCAGCGGTAGCTAATGCCAATCAAATTTTAAATATCTTTATTATGCTCATCATCGTCATGAGTACAGCTACGACGATTTTGATTGCTCAATATTTAGGAGCGAGAAACCAGTCCAAGCTATCAGAAGTATGTACGGTCAGCTTAATGATGAATTTTCTCTTTTCATCTATAGCGGCAGTATTCTTTATTACTTGCCATGAATGGATCTTTACATGGCTAGGTATACCACCAGAAACGATGAGTGATACGTCGATATATACTACTATCGTTGCTGCAGGGCTACCGATACAAGCGATGTATTATGCGTTAGTAGCCGTATTTAGAGGTCACTCATTAACACGCGTTACCATGTACATTGCCCTTGTGATGAATATCATTCATATTCTAACAAACTATGTATTAATCTTTGGACATGGTCCAATACCAAGTCTTGGGGTATTAGGTGTTTCTATTTCAACATGGCTATCTAAAGTCGTAGGGCTCGTGATTATTGGATATACTTTTAAGAAATTATTGACCTTAAAGGTAAGCTTTACATTCTTAAAACCATTTCCGTGGCATACGGTTAAATCTTTATTGCATATTAGTGTTCCTTCTGGTGGAGAAACATTGAGCTATCAATTATCTCAAACGACGATTATGAAAATGGTCAATATTTTGGGACTCGCAGTAATCAATACCAAGGTATATGTATCCGTTATTGCTATGCTTTGCTATGTATATACAATAGCACTCGCCAATGCTTCACAGGTAATCGTTGGATTCTTGATGGGGGCCAAACGCCAAGAGGAGGTAAGTAATCGCGTATGGCATTCTACGTTTTTAGCCATTGCTATTAACGTAGGTCTTGCTACATTCTTCTATGTGACTAGTGATTTTGTTGTATCTGTGTTTACTTCAGATCCGGAAATCTTAGAGTTAGCACATAATGTATTACTGGTTGAGATCTTCCTTGAGTTAGGACGTGCAGTAAATATCGTTATGGTTGGTTGTTTGCAGGCTGCCGGTGATATTCGTACGCCTATGCTGGTGGGAATCTTTGGCATGTGGTTATGCGCCGTGCCATTATCGTATCTATTTGGTATTTACTGGGGTTGGGGCCTTGTTGGTATATGGATTGCCATGGCCGCTGATGAAATCTTGCGAGGTTTATTGTTTATATATCGTTGGTATAGCGGCAAATGGAGAAACAAGCATCTTATCGAAGCTTAATTTCATTCTCCCTAATTTTGATTTACAATTAGCTAAATAATAATGTAATATAACTAGCATTATATTGGAGAATAGACATTGCTAGTTTTACTTGAAAGTAGGTTTATATGAGTAAGACAGTAGGCATTATTGGCTTAGGCCTATTAGGTGGATCCTTGGCAAAGGCCTTAAAGGCATATACCGATTATGAGGTAGTAGGTTATGCACGTCGCCAAGAGGTCTGTGATGCGGCTATTCAAGATGGAGTAGTAAAAGCTGCATGGACAGAAGTTGAACCATTGATTAAACATTCTGATATCGTTGTATTCTCCTTGCCGCCTGATACAAATGCACGACTTTTTACTGAAACGGCTCATCTATTTAGACCAGGACAAGTCGTAACCGATGTATCTAGTGCGAAGGAAAACTTTGTACGAGCCGTTTATGAATCGATTCCTAAGGGGACCGTTTTCGTATCTGTCCATCCTATGGCAGGATCCGAAAAGGGTGGGTATGAAGTATCTCATAAAAACCTATTCAAAGGTATGGGCTGGATCGTGTTAGAAGATAAGGCATCTGATGTATATAGTGAAGAAGTAGCTCAAGAATTAGCTGAAATGGGTCGTGCCTTAGGGTCTCGTATTGAATTTGTCGATATCTATGCCCATGATGCATATCTTGCGATGGTTAGTCATATGCCTCATTTGTTGGCGTCCATTGTGACACAAGTTTCTGGCGGTGGTGAATTGGGCGAATTGCGTATGAAATTGTCCGCAGGGGGCTTTAGAGACTGTACACGTGTGGCTGGTGGGTTACCATCTATGTGGCGTGAAATTATCTATGGAAATCGTCGTAATGTCATCGAAGGTCTTACACAAGTTGAAGCAGAAATTCAACGTGTAAAAGAGATACTTTTACAAGAGGATGACGGTCAAGAATTAGAAATCTATCTTGAACGAAGTCGCGAGATTCGAGGAAAGTTACCGTATTTAACTGGTCAAATCAAGGATAATTAAATTTGCGTAGTTTTGTATCCTATAAGAGAGTAATGTAACTGAAAAAACATGACATATAGCTAGAATCGTGTATACTATATATCGATATGAGTATGTAAATATATTATGTTAAGGGAGCTTTTATGAGTTTGTTACAAGAAACTTGTGGCGCTATTACAGGTCGCAGCCTAGAGATTGAACAATATATATTTAATAGTTGGAATGCAGAATCGCCGGTGGAACTATATGGTCGTCTTGTAGATGTTGTGGCTCAATATGGGGCGGCTACGAATCAAGAGCAGGTAACCGTGCCAAAACCATGTATGATTATTGCTTCTGCAGATCATGGCGTAGCTGATATGGGCGTCAGTGCGTATCCAAAAGAAACGACCGTTGGGATGACACAAAATTACCTGATTCCTAAGGGGGCTGGCGCTAATTCTCTAGCGAATTACTGTGGAGCTCAAATGGAAGTTATCGACATGGGCATTGATGCGGATATGAGTTGGGTTCCAGGCCTTCGAAGTCATAAATTGGGGATGGGTACAAAAAACTTTGTAGAAGAACCCGCCATGACGCGGGAACAAGCGATTGAAGGCATTGAAGCAGGGATTCGTCTTGTAAAAGAGAAAATTGATGAAGGCTTTAACGTATTTTTGGTAGGTGAAATGGGCATATCGAATACGACAGCTAGTGCCCTTATGACCGCTAAGTTTGCAGGACTTACAGCGGAAGAGGCGACGGGACGAGGAACGAATATTTCCGATGAACGACTCAAACTAAAACAGCGGATCGTTCATGATGTGCTAGAAAAATATAAGGATATTAGTAAGGATGATGCTCTTGGTATTTTATCTTCTGTAGGCGGTTTTGAATTTGCTTGTATTGTGGGTGTTATCTTAGGCGCTGCAGCAAATCATGGGTTAGTTATTATCGATGGATTTAATACATCGGCTTGTGCATTGGTGGCTAAAACCTTAGTGCCAGAAGTCATGGATTATGTGATGGCATCTCATTTGTCGGCTGAAAAGGCGGCTAAATCTTCATTGGCAAATTTAGGTCTTGAAGCCTATGTAGATCTAGGCCTTTGTTTAGGCGAGGCATCTGGTAGTTCTGTTCAGATGGGCATGCTAGACCTTGCAGTTCATATGTATATGGCCATAACAGGAGGTGAGGCATGAGAACTTTCAACATAGAACCATTGCACGCACCCTCCATGGAGGAGTGCCGGTTACGTATTGATAATTTAACAAAACCTATTTATAGCCTAGCAACCTTAGAGCTTATAGCAGAACGCTTTGCAGGTATTTTGGCAAATCCTAAGCCCAATCATTTGCGC
>CABQQJ010000030.1 GCA_902466275.1 uncultured Veillonella sp.
TATATATTTAGGCGGTGGTTGCTTCTGGGGCCTTCAAGGGTATATCAAAAAGATCTCCGGTGTCCTTTCTACCGAAGTAGGTTATGCCAATGGTCCTACAGAAAATCCAAGTTATGAAGATGTATGCCACAATAGCGGGCACGTAGAAGCTCTCAAGGTCATTTACGATGCTGATATACTATCTTTAGACCACTTAATTCAATATTTCCTACGCGCTATCGATCCATTTAGCGTTAATAAACAAGGTGGCGACGTAGGCATTCAATATCGTACGGGTATTTATTATACTGATCCAACCGATAAAGCCGTTATTGAAAGTACCTTAGCACGTGCTCAAGCCTTTGAAGGTAAACCATTTGCTATTGAAGTATTGCCTTTAGAGAATTACTACTCTGCTGAGGAATACCATCAAGATTACTTAGACAAAAATCCTAATGGCTATTGTCACATTCCATTGGGGTTATCTGATGAACCACTCATCGATGATAATACATATGCTAAACCTTCCCAGGAAGATTTAGAGGCATTAACGCCACAAGAGTTTGAAGTAACTCAAAACTCTGCTACAGATGCACCTTTCAGCCATGAACTAACAGATGAGTTCAAAGCAGGTCTCTATGTTGATATTACAACTGGAGAACCCCTTTTTGTATCAGCCCATAAATTCGATTCTCATTGTGGCTGGCCTAGCTTTACTAAACCAATAGCTAAAGATGTTATCAAGTATTACCAAGATAACTCACATGGTATGAATCGCATAGAAGTTCGTAGCCGCATCGGTAATGCTCATTTAGGTCATGTATTTGAAGATGGTCCTAATGGCTCTCTTCGCTACTGTATCAATGGATCATCTTTACGATTTATCCCTAAAGATGAATTAAAAGGTACAAAGTACGAATATCTAATTCCATATATCGAAGACTAAAAAAGGACGCCTTAATCATAAGGCGTCCTTTTACTATATCTATTGTGATTACTTACTGAGCTAAGTAAGTACAACAAAAAAGAGGATATATCTTATAGATATACCCTCTAAATCATCATATTAGTCCAAAACGTACACTGTAACGTCTTGGCGACCAAAGTCCATAGCCTCACCATAAGAGTCCATTACAAGGTCAATTTTGTTACCCACAATGGCACCGCCTGTATCGGCAGCAATAGCTTCACCGTAACCAGGAATAAATAAACGTGTACCCAATGGAATAACATCTGGGTCTACTGCGGCAATGCCACGTACTGCAGGTAGACCCGTAGCGGTAATACCAGCACCATCACCATCGCCAGCAAGATAAGCAGATGCTTCCATTACGATAGCGCGAGATGCACGTCCTGCTACATTACGAGATGTAGTCACCTCACGAGTGCCCTCTTTAATAATTGTAGGTACCATTGCACGTTGTGTTACTTTAGATACGTCATTAGTTTTAATAACTGTACCATTACTATATAGTGTTTCACGTTGTACTCGTTCTAAGCCAGGTTGACCAACTTGAACAACCTCTTCTTCGCCCTTAGCCATAGTATCATCTTTTTGACGAACCACTTCAACAGCAACTTCTTGATCTACTGTAGATAGAGAGCGGCTTGTTACTTGAGCAATTGTTATACGTGTACCACTTAAAACAGATCCATTTTCATCGCCCACTACTACATAGTTAGGTGCTTTGAAACCAAGCTCATTAGCAACACCTTGAGCAGTTGTTTCTGTAGTGAATACAGCTCTTGTTTTACCATTTACAGTTACATAAACTGGAATAGCACGAACAACCGTTAAGGTTGTTCCATTTTGAACTGTAGATGAACTAGAAATAACTTTATCATTTGGATTTAACTTAACCCCAGCATCGCGTACAATGCCTTCGTTAGAATTTAAATGCGTTCTAACAGTGTGTGCTGCACCATCTACCATAACGGTAACGGTTTTATCATTATAAGAAAAACCGGTCATGGTTACAGCTGTTACAATCAATCCGGCAACAACAGACGAAATATATCGCTTGTGTGTCTTATGAATTCTCATGTTGTAATCCCTCCTGTAATGGTATTATTCTACTACAGATAGATACAACCTGTCAAACACCATAAGTTAACAATAAGACGAAACCCTTTATAAATACTGAATTCGTAATAGATTGTATTTTGTATTTTTTAATAAAAGTCCACTGTATGCGTACATATCTATATTTTTAAATACTATACAATATATTCCGAATTGTGTACATATATACAATACCAATACCACATATAGTATATATGGATTTTTTATTAATTGATTTGTATTTTTATGTGTTTTTCAATTGTTACCAAATTTTTCCATACTTTCAAAAACTTCATTTTTATCTCATTTTTGAATATATAAACATGAAAAAAAGCCCATATAATGGGCTTTTTATATGTTATGTAATTGTATTAAAATTCATTACCTAATATATTAAGGTTTTTTCATCATCTATTCATTTTTAACATCGGTTGCAAGCGTTCAATGACGGTCATCGACTCCTTGTGTTCATTCTCAATAGCAGCTTTCATTAACTCCTCTTGAGCAGAAATAGGATTTTCTCGATCATTGATTTTATGATACGAACCATCTGCTCTCATAAAATGAGCTTTTAATGTATCATCTAAATATAAATCTAAAATACTTTTTACCCGTTCTTTATGGCGTTTATCTTCAATAGGAATCATAAGCTCTACACGTTCATTCAAATTTCGAGGCATCCAATCTGCACTAGATAGGTACAGACTTTCATTCCCTCCATTACGGAAGTAGAACAAACGATGATGTTCAAGAAAACGCCCCACAATAGAGCGTACTGTGATATTATCACTAACACCGGCAATGCCAGGACGAAGCGTACAAATACCACGCACGATAAGATCGATACGAACTCCAGCAGAAGAAGCTTCATACAACTTAGCAATGACCTTTTTATCGAGCAGAGAATTCATCTTACCAATGATATAGGCTTCTTCCCCATTCTTAGCAAACTCGATTTCACGGTCAATAAGTTCCATAATTTTTTCACGTAAATTTAAAGGCGCTACAATAAACTTATTCCAAATCGGTGGGTCAGAATATCCAGAAATCAAGTTAAAAAAACGTGACGCATCATCACCATACTCATCATTACAAGTAAATATACCACAATCAGTATACATCCGAGCTGTTTTACCATTATAGTTTCCCGTTGCTAGATGGACATACCGCCTAATACCATCCGTTTCCCGGCGTACCACCATAGTAATTTTAGAGTGTGTCTTAAGACCTTTTAAACCATAAATAACATGACATCCCGCTTTTTCGAGTCGACGAGCCATATGAATATTGTTTTCTTCATCAAACCGCGCCTTAACCTCCATAAGGACGGTTACTTGTTTCCCATTATCTGCCGCTTTTATTAAGGACGCAATAATCGGAGAATCCCCACTAACGCGATATAATGTTTGTTTAATAGCCAATACATCAGGATCTATCGCTGCTTGTGCAATAAATTGCTCAACCACTGAAAAAGATTCAAAGGGATGATGAACAAAAAGATCTTGCTTCCCAATAATAGAAAATAAGCTATCACCTTCATAATCAACTAATTCACTAGGAATCTTAGGATCAAACGGTTCATATCGGAGCTTATCATAACCTGGATAATTACAGAAATCAAAATACATACGGCAATCCAAATGTCCATCAATGCGATATACGTCCTTTTGCTCTAATTCTACACTTGTAAGGACAAAATCTAATAAGTGATCCTTTATCTCTCCACAAACTTCAAGACGTACCGCATCACCACGACGGCGACGCCGCAAGGATGCCTCTACTTCAGATAGCAAATCTGTTGCTTCTTCCTCATCTATTTCAAGATCTGCATCACGAGTAATACGGAAAACCATATAATCTTCAATACCATAACCTTGGAAAAATTGATTTGCATAATAAGTAATGACATCTTCTAGATAAACAAATCGATGTTCCTTATTGCCACGGCTTGGAACTTCAATGATTCGATCTAATACAGATGGTATTGGCAAGATAGCAATCTTGTAATCCTTAGTCCCATCCTCTTGTATTTGAAAGATACGTACAATTGCATTAATGGTATGATTTGTTAAAAATGGAAATGGGTGCCCCGAGTCAACAGCCAATGGTGTTACTACGGGGTATATATGTTCCTCAAAATAATGGCGTAGCCAGGCTTTTGTTTTTACATCTAGCTCATCAGGATGTGTAAAGAAAAAACCATAACTTTCTAGTTCAGTCAAAACATTATTTAAATACATACTTTGCATAGCAACAAGGCGTTGTACAGATTCATCTATCGCCTTTAATTGTGCCTTTGCATCCATATGAGCCGCATCATATTTAACAATGCCATTCACAACTTGATGACGTAAACCAGCCACTCGAATCATAAAAAACTCATCTAAATTAGAACTAGCAATAGCAATAAAACGCAATCGCTCCAACAGCGGAGTATTTGTATCTATAGACTCTAATAGTACACGCTGATTAAATTTTAGCCAAGATAATTCACGATTAAAATAATATTTAGCATTACTGAACATGGCGGTCACCTCCTCTTACAAGCATAAGTTCCATACCAAATACTTCTGTAAAATATTCAGCATCTCGATTAAACGTCCACCATTCTAAAGAAATATCCTCATTAGTGCGACAGAATACATACAATACATTATCGCGCTCTTCCAATATAACATCTGAGATTTTTTGGTTACTCCCTGCATCGAGAGCACAGGCCACACAAATGATAGCTACTAACTTTGTAACTTGAATCTTTTGTAATTCTGTCAAAGAATTAAAATATGTATCATCATCTGATGGAGTTCCCTTATAGTGATAAAATACGACATTTGCCACTACTTGTTTTTCTTCTTCTGAAAGCCCGAAAATATCTGTGCCCATCACAATATGATACGCATGCTCTCCATGGTTTCGTAAATTAACAAACTTACCTACAGAACACAATATAGCTGCAATGCGGCATAAGTAACCCCACCGCTCCGGTAAACCTTTATGGCGTAATGTTTTACAAAACAAAGAACTGAAACGTTCCACCTCAGCATCATGAATGCTGTCAGTATGATATCTAGCGGCAACAGCACGAGCTAGCTGAGCATTTTGCTCACGCAATTGGTACATAAAGGGATTATTTTCAGCTTCAACTCCATAGAACCAGCTTATTCCTTGTGAAAAGGAGAAGCTACTAAAAATCAACGATTTAGGCTCTATAGCCGTTATAATTTCATTAAATAAAATCATAGTAGGCATCAAAATATTCGCCTTATATTCAGGTAGTTTATATCGATTGATCAACTTAGTGGCTGTTACACCATCAAAGGATTTGATGAAGCCCTTAAAACGTTCTGGTTCAATGGTAATAATATCGTCCTTATTACTGCCATCTCCCATGAGACGCGCCATATATTGAGCTTCATCGCCAGATAAAATGACACTATTAATATTAAAAGTTTTAAGCTCCTCCCGCAATGGGCCTATCATGCGATGTAAATACTCAGTAATAGCCATTGGAAACGATGTAGAGGAACGTTGGTTGCGATTAAAAGATTCCATAACACGTAATGACCCGCTATGCATATTGCGCTGGAATAATAAGCTTTCACCACGCCAAACAGTCAAGCCTACACCACCAGAAGTAATATCAAGGAATAATGTTGCCTTTGTAGGATCCGTCAAGCGGTACTGATTAGTCATCTTGTAGTATAGTAAGGCATATTTGTAATACACCTCTTTAGGCATGTCGATAACCTCAACACGCATACCTGTTTGAATATAAATTTGGTCGAGAATACTACGACGATTAGCGGCTTCACGTATTACAGTAGTGCCATATAATCTAGAGCGACTCACACCGTAATCGGCCATTAATTGTTTATATCCCTTTAGGATATGACAAATTTCCTCAATTGTTTCAAAACTCAAACGAGAGGTTTGGAATAATTCTTCCCCAAAGGTTACCTCCCTAGCTGCATAATCTATAACGCGTACATCATCGATGCCCTTGTATTCTAAAATAGTAATGCTCATGCTACTGGAGCCTACATGTAGCACTGCATATCGTAATGCTTTTGGTAATGCCATTATGCCTCCTTACGAGCTTCCTTCCACTCTATTTCTAATGTTTTCTTAAATTCTTTTTTGAAAGATTTTCCTAATTTCTCTACAGCCGCTTTTGTTACACTTATATCGCGACCGTTCAAATAGGTTACTACTAATAGTACACTAGTATATTTTAGATTCACGGATAAATGGCGAATAAATTGTTCATGACTTTCATCAAGAGCTTCAGCTAAGGCCAGAATAATAGATATTTTTTGTCCCAACAAACGCTGCTCTTGATCTAATAATTTACCGTATAAGAAGTTTTTATACTCTTTTGGTGTCAAACCATGAGAGTTCATAACAAGGAACGCGCTAAAAGCTTGTTCAACATGAGAAAGCCCATATAAATTACTATTGACAAGCATATAGCAGCCATGTCGGGCATGACTATAATAGTTAATCCGTTTACCAATATCATGTAATAAACTAGCAGCAATCAAACAACGTCTTGTATTTTTATCAGCTCTATGAAGTGGCTCTAATACATCATACAGTTTAATAGCTAAACCTGTAATATATTTAGCATGAACTAACTCATGTTTAGTCATACCTAACAAGACATTCTCTGCAGAATGTACTAAAATATCATCAATAATAGAGTTACCACCTAAGTAGTGCTCTCCATAATAGTCGTAAAATAAGCCTTCACGCAGACCACAACCACCAACAACGAGTGTTTTAGTATTTACGTAGTTAAATAATTCTTCTACGATAGTAAGGCCGGCAATAATAATATCAGCGCGCTCCGATGATAAACCACTAATCTTTTTGCGTTCCTCTAGAGATTTACCTTTTACTTCTTCCAAAATCTCATGGAATCTATGATGTGGAATTTCATAATTATGTAGCTTTGTAATAGGATAAGATAACTTGCGTTGATCCATTTTAGCAATATTACGAGCAGTGCCGCCGATACCAAGGAGCGGTAATTTCACATTGCGAAGCCATGTATGTTCCTTAATCGTTTTCTTCACAACTTTCGTCAGTTTATCAAGTTCTTTAGGAGTATATTCATCCCCCTTCTGATAGGTGCCTGTTAAGGTAAGGGCCCCTATCGGCAAGCTCACCGATTTTGTAATATGACGATTTCGTACAAGGGTTATCTCTGTACTAGCACCACCTAAATCAAAAATAATAAAATCCTTAAGTCCAATGGTATTGATAACGCCAAGAAACCCTAGGCGAGCCTCTTCTTCACCAGCAATACATTCTAAATCCAAACCCGTTCGTTCTTTTACGGATTTAATAAAAGCATCCCCATTTTTAGCCAAACGTACTGCTGCGGTAGCAACAGCTTTAATCGTATTTGCCTCCATTGCATCAGCCATGTGTACAAAACCTTTTAGAGCACGCAAAGAGCGTTCCATAGCTTCTTTGGTCAGTTCGTGAGTTCCCCACATATTCTCACTGAGACGTACACTTTCTTTCTCTTGATATATCAGTCGATAACTACCAGTCTTAGAAATTTCATATATGACAAAACGAACTGAGTTCGAGCCTAAATCTATAAATGCAATACGTTTCATGTTGCTATCCTCATCTTACTTCTGTTCAGTATGAATATACTTTAGTATACCATAGAAAAACGCGATTCTCACCGATAA
>CABQQJ010000031.1 GCA_902466275.1 uncultured Veillonella sp.
TTTAAAAGCTATGGGTAATCCTACATTGTTATCTGTAATTGAAGAGGAGACTAACAAGCTTCAAACTGTTAAAGATCAATTAACTGCATTACATCAGTTAGTCAATGAGCGTGAATCTATAATCCATACGAAAGATAGCCTATTATCTGATATTAAGGGGATTGATAGTACAATTCTAGAATCAGAGAAAACACAGCAAGAGATTTTAGGGACATTAAAAGCTAGTGGTAAAGATACGATACATTGTTTTGATGATATAGCATCAAAGTTAATGTCATCTGATGCGGATCGCGCAGAGGCGCATACGGCATTCTTATATGTATGTAATTATTTAAATGAATGTAGAGAGCGTTTATTATATGATGCCTTACAATTACAAAAGGCTGTAGTTATGAGTGATGCTTTCAGAAAAAATATGCAATTACTTAGTCAGTATTGGGGCTCATTAAATGATAGGAAAAATTTACAGAAAAATTTTGACCTTGATGCCATATTCCCTGCATTACTTAATTCCTTGATGATTGCAGTACCAGTTATTTCCTCCACCTTTGCTGCTGTGGAGAGGTTCTTGATTAATTGTAAATCCGAAAGCTCGTTAGGTACCATTATTATTGATGAGGCCGGGCAGGCGTCACCTCATATGCTTGTAGGGGCATTGTTCCGCGCACAAAAGGCAATAGTAGTCGGTGATCCTAAACAAATTGAACCAGTACAAACTGTACAGGATTTGTTTGTAGAAAAAATTGGTGGCGAAGGTATTGGTAAATATCGGAGTAAAGAGCTATCTGTACAAAGTTTAGCTGATGCACAAAATCCATTTGCAGGCATTATCAAAAATCTTGATGGTTCCGAATCTTGGGTCGGTTGCCCGCTAGTTATTCATAGACGCTGTAAGAATCCTATGTTTACAGTAGCTAATGAGTTATCTTATGGTGGCTTTATGATTAATAAGACCATGGATCCTAAAGAGCCTATTGAGCCATGTAAAGAGAGCTGTTGGATAACATATGATACAAGTAATATTGAATCTACTACGGGTAAAGATCGATATATACAATTACAAGGTCAAATTGTTTTTGAATTGATTCAAAAGCTACGAGCAAGAACTGTGGAGTTTAAAGATATTTTTATCATTACACCATTTACTAGTGTTGCATATGGGTTTAAAAAGTATATGGAATCCCTTAGTAATGATATTGTGAATTGGACTAAAGAGGATAATAAGAAAGATTGGTTAGATGATAATATAGGGACTGTACATACCTTCCAAGGTAAAGAGGCTAAAGTCGTTATTTATATGTTAGGCTGTCAAAGCGATGACTCTGCTAATGGAGCTATTAAATGGGTTAACGCTAATAATGTTAATGTAGCCTTTACAAGAGCAAGGGAGTATATCTATGTTATTGGTGACGCTACCAAATGGGCAGAACTCAATAAAAACCTTGCATTCGCGCAAAGATACTTGCCTATTTATACTTTAGAAGATTTCTAAGTTAATAAGTTGCAATGTCTATAGTAGATTGCTAGATTATAAGGCATAGGTTACTATAGATGTTTCTATAAAGAATTTATATTTACAATAAGGCTTTATAAAAGAAAAGAAGGAAAGAAACGATTCGATTCCTTTCCCTGTTTAGATATGATATAATTTATATCAAAGTGAGGCATAAATGGTTTGGTCGCCAGACTTCGCTTCTAAAGTTTTAAAATTGAAGAAACGGTCTGACTTCTATGTCGGGCCTTTTTTCATGCCACGATTAGAAAGCTAGCTTTCAGCTAGAGGTCAATCACTTTGCTGCCATGATAATGGTCGCCACAAGTATGCCAAAGGAAATCATTAATGATAACACTTTGAATGTACTCATATTGATCACCGCCAATCTCTAGAAGATTAGCAAAGGCTGGACCCATTTAGAGGCCTCAAGTTCAATATAGTGTTGTGAATAATAAAAGTAAATAGATTAGAGGTTCCTAATAGTCACCTAGGTGACCAATAGGAACCTCTTTCGTTTTGTAATTATTATTATAGGATAGATAAATTATGTTACAATACAAATAAGATAATAGTTTTTAGGGAGAGGGAGACTCATATGAAACGTTATATTATGCTATTGACTTTAGGTTTATGTTTTGTAGCACCAATGCTTTCACAAGCAGTGGATATAAGACCTATCATACATGTTACGAATGTACATAATGGCCAATATGATGAAGAATTAGATGCTATTACAGCAACCAAGTTTTATGGACCGTATCAGTTCCGTGTATTGAAGGATGCTGTAGAGACTAAAGGGGAAACTAAAGATATAGATGGCAGAGCCTTTAGAACCTCTGATGGTGTCTTCATGCATGTGAAGGCTAGAACTATTGATAATACAAGTGCGACCTTAGATAATGAGATTAAAAAAATTGTTAAAGATAGAACGGTTCCTGAACCTACTGCAAAGATGGTATTGCCTATTAAGTATGATGTAACAGAGGTCGATAATGATGGTGTGCGTAGTTTACTAGCCGAATTTATGTATGGCTGGCCATTACATAATAGGACGGATATGGTATTAGTTACTGATTATGAAGATACTCGTTACTATTATAAGTTGCAGTTTTATAGAGACAAGCTACCAAATGGTGTTCGCATTGAACAGTTGCGCCAAATGATTATGGATGCGCAGTTTAGTTATAAATAAGTGATATCTAATTAGCACAATATAGTTATAAATAAAAGAGGTTCCTAATGGTCACAGTAGTGACTTATAGGAATCTCTTTTATTGTGCAAGTAATTTATATAGTTAGTAAACTATTACAGAATGCTTTTACCCAAAGGGAATACAGTTTTGATGGCGCATCTATGTGAAAGTACCGCCTCATAAACGTAACATATATCATATTTTTACAGGTAATAAATTTGGAAATTACGTTGTAAATGCTTTAATTTACATGAATTTGTTATAGGGTTATATTATTTATAAGTGTTTTTTTGAGATTAGTGGTGGTTTTATATGTTTTACAATTGCGATAGATATAGCAATTGTAAAAGCTATCAAAAAGGATTCTTTTGCGAAGCTAATGGCAATAGTTTCTTGTCCCATTAGCATATAATAAATGGATCGATAAAAGCTGAGCCCTGGTAGTAAAGGGAATAAGCTAGTCATTAGGAAAACTATAGCAGGGCATTTCCGTTTAACAGCCAATATTCTTGATGCTATGGCGATGATAAAACCACTGATGAATATGGAGAGCATAACATTAGACTGTAGTGAAGATAATGTTAAGAACAAGAACCATGAGATGAATCCTAATATTGTACAATCGATAAAATGTTGTTTAGCTACACGGAATAAGATTGCAAATGCTGTAGTACCAATACCAGCCATTATACTACGCATAAACATAGAGGTTAAGGAATTAGTATCTAAATTAGAGGTATAAAGAGGAATCATTTGTGTGTTGAAGAGTAGTGATTGTACTACTGCGACCCCTACAGCCATTGAAATACAGGTAAGTAACGCGCCCATCATAAGGGTTATTCCTGTATTATAGTTATTCTGGCTATACTCTCTAATAGCATTGACGAAAGGAACTCCGGGAACAATGTCAATCATGGCTCCTAGTAATATAACTGATAGGTTGGAGCCTAATTCAAAGTGGATAAAGAGATTACCCAATAAGGCTATTAGAATACTACCTAAAATGGTAATCAATACATCAGAGCTAAGTATGCGTTTGATGGTACACATATAGACGCCTAATATTAAGCCTATAATACCTGCAATTATAGAGTCTGTTATAGAACTACCAATTGCATAGCTAAAGCCCGAAGCTCCTAACGTATAAGCTACTAATCTCCAAAAAAAAGAATAGTCTGACATGGTATCAATTTGATTAAGTTCACTTTCAATCTCCTCAATAGTAATATTTTTTTGTGTGATACGTCGGGAGAGAGCATTAACAGATTCAATTTTACTGAGGTTAATATCGACTTCAGGAACGTTATAAATACGAGTAATTTCAGTTCCATCAGCTTTCTTAGCAGTTGCAAAAATACCTCTATTGGATACGTAGGCTTCTAAATCTTTAAAATTCATAGCTCGTGCTATGTAGTTCATAGTATCCTCTGTACGACTGATTTCGGCGCCACTGCTAAGTAGTATTTTTCCAGCTTTTAGTATAATTTCTAATTCCACACCTGTCATTATTTCCTCGTTATTCATTTTACTTCATTGTTATTTATATTGGACTTTTTGATAGGTCTATCTTTAGAAGATTCAGTTGATTTTGATTCTTCCTGTTGTTCTTGTAGAATATTGATATTTTGATGTATAACTTCTTCGTCTATTGAGAGATGCTCTTCCACATAGTCTTTTAGCTCTTGAACTGTTTCCGTATTTGAAAGTATTTCTTTTGCTTCATTATGAATATCTTCTTTAAGAGATTTTGTATCTGCTTGACTAATATCACCTAATGTATGGAATAGTTCACGTTCTTTTTCTGAAAGATTTTTATGAGGACTATGTTTTTTTAATGATAAATGGATCATCTTTCTTCGGAAGAGTTTTTCCATAATGATATCTTTACGATCACGGAGCCAGCCATAAATAAGAATAATTAGGAGTAATAGTCCCATATAACCGAGAATTGGGTAGAGGATACTAATCAAATCTTTAAAACCAAAGAAACTACATATATATCCTATGATTACTACAGAAATAATAACAATTCTCATTCTTTTTGTACTGCCGTTGGCAAAACGTCTAGCAATAGAATAAAAAAGAGAGAATGCTGTATTAAAAATAAGTGAAAAGACTGTGATTGCATATATATATGCTAGCCAAGGATGAATTTGATTGGCAATAGCAAGAATCGGCAAATCTGCATCTTTTACTGTATCTAGATTTGCAAAAATAGAGATAGCAGCTATAAAAACAACTAATCCGACTAATAGGCCACCACGAGTGCCACCTTTTTCAGCAATACCAATACGAACAACAGAACCACCTAAAATAAAGGCCATAGAAACAGCTGTCATAGCACATAGAGAATAATAATTAATGACAGAAAACCATACATTGCTTGTGGCTGGTTTGATTGTGTGGGCTAAAGCCTCTAATGTAGTCCAATCATGACTTTTACCAATAAAAGAGTAGCCTGTAATGATGAATATCATAACAATCATGATAGGAGTAAAAATACCTAAAACATTGGTTATTTTGTCAAAGTTCATAAATGATACGGTTATGATTAAAAGTGAGCAAATTAATCCACCAAGCCAAAAAGGGAATCCAAATTGTTGTTCTAAGTTTGAGCCTGCGCCAGCAATCATAACAAATCCCATAATAAAGCTACCAGAGATTAGTACAAAATCAAGTATTTTTGTAATAATAGGATGGGAAATCTGTGTAAAAACTTCTTCATGATTGTCTGCACGATAGTAGCTCCCCAAAGAAAGCATGATTTTACCAAATGCGGCATTTAATAGACCTAGTAATAGAACACCAATAAGACCTATTTGGCCAAAACTTATAAAATATTGTAGAAGATCTTGTCCACTCGAGAGTCCTGCACCTACAATAACGCCTATGTAGGCAAATGCAATTTTCCATGATTGTTGCATTATATTTTCCTCCTTTCAAATACATAACTTAGTATACAAAATAATATTATATCATACTAATGATTCAGTT
Source organism: uncultured Veillonella sp. (assembly GCA_902466275.1). Lineage (GTDB taxonomy): Bacteria > Bacillota > Negativicutes > Veillonellales > Veillonellaceae > Veillonella. Next base: position 5,683 of record CABQQJ010000031.1, read on the forward strand.
TATGGAAACCTCACCGCCAATCTCTATAAGATTAGCTAAGACTGGACCCATTTATAGGCCTTAAGTTCAATACACTAACTATTGAATTGACGGCGTGTACATGTGAAAGTACTGCCTCATAAATGTAACTAAGAAGTAAATCGTTTATTTTATATGAATTTGTTATAGATTAAGGCTCATAATAATATTTAGGTTACTATCCGGTACATGTCGATGTATTTAGCTCATAGATGTTAGGTATTTCCTAGTTGAGTTCAATTATGAAATTATATTCACATAATCATTTATTAGAATTAGTGATAAATGATGTGTTGATATATGATGTACGCTGAGAAAATCAAAAGGCTTAGCGCATAATTTTTAACATTTTGACAAGCCCTATGTAATAGGCGTACCCTTTAATTAGAAACGTTTGTTATTATGTGATGTATTTTTTGTGTTGTTATGTAAAAGGGGCGTAGAACATGGAAAAGAAAATGGGGCAACAGCCAAGCAGATATAAAGCTCTCTTGACTGCTGTTTTAGTAACAAGTACGTGCGGTTGTTTATGGGGTAGTCCTGTTTATGGCGAAACTCCTGTTACTGATGGTAATGGTAATGAGTATTTAGCTAGTGATAATACCAATATTACCGGTAAAAAGAATACGGTAACTAGTGGTAAAAATGCTACTATTGTAGGCGATAATAATACGATCAGTAAGACCTTTCCTAATGAGAAAGGGAAACCAGTTAACTCCATGGGCAGTGAAGATGTGCGAATTGTAGGTTCAAACAATACCGTTCAAGGTAGTCGCAGACAGCATGTTATTGGTGACAATAATACATTAATTGCTCGTGATAAGGGGACTGTTACGGATTATAAGCATAAAACAGGAAGAGAACCTAATACCTCCGATCTGACAATCGGTCGAGGCAATTTCCTTCGGGGTAATGATACTTATCGGAATGAATGGGATTCATTGACCGTTATTGGGAATAATAACAAAGCTGAGTATAGTGTAGAGTCTGCTGGTGGTCCTGCAGCAGGCATTGTTATCGGAGACAATCAAAATCTTGATACCATCAGAGATTCTGTTGTTATAGGCAGTATGTCTCCGGCGGAACAGGCCGAAAAATCAGAAAGTGATCCGAGGGATAAAAAATATACAGTAGGTAGAAGTAGTACTATTATTGGGTATCACTCAGCCAGGAGGCAGTGTAGTCATTAGTAATTACTCAAAGGCAAATAGTATTTTTCAAACCCTAACCGGTCATGGTTCCGTTATAGAGGGTGGAACGGAAATGAGCCGTTCATCGGGAGCATTTTCGTCATCCTATGGTAGTTTTAATAGTATTGAAAGTACTTCAACTGAAAATGATGAAGCTGATAGTATCGGTAATACGATAACTGGTAGTTTGAATAGAGCCTCCGGATCAACAGGAACCATGATTGTAGGTTCCGGTAACGAAGTAACAAATTCTAAGGCTTCTGTGATACCTCTTCCAGGACTAGGGACTACTTTAGGGAACTTTCATCTTGAAAGCGCTGAAATAGCTGGCATAGATAAGATAAATGGAAATCATGAGGGAACCGTAGAGGCTGGTCGTAAAAACATGAAGGCCTATATGGCGGGGCATGCTGGTGCCGTATCTATTTTAGGTAATAGTAATAGCGTTGATTATACGATGCGTTCCCAAATATCGGGTACTAATAATGCGTTAAAAGGCCAAGAAGGGCACATGAATGTTTATAATACCATGAGTGGATATGGCAATGAAGGTAGTAATATCAGCCGAACTACAATAGTTGGTACAGGTAATAGTCTAAAAAATG
>CABQQJ010000032.1 GCA_902466275.1 uncultured Veillonella sp.
AAAGGATTCATCAGCTAGCATTTCTAGGCGAATTTCTTTTTCTTTTGCTAAAGGGCTAGATTTTGGAATGATAACGGACAGTGGGTCACTCGTAAGGTAGAAAGATTCAAATTCTTTAGGGTTTGGTTTTGTACAGATGATGCCAATATCAATTAAACCTTCTTGAACGCTGATCTCAACCTTTTTAGAACCTTGTTCATATAGCTCTAATTCAATTTGCGGATATACTTTTTTGAACTCCCCTAATAATTGGGCAAAGATTGGTGCATCTGTAATTGGTGGAATACCAATTCTGATGGAACCTTGTTCCAAACGAAATTCGTTTTCAAAATCAGTTTTTAGATGTTCAAACATAAACACAACGCGTTTAGCGTGGGTTAAGAAGATGGTACCCCCATCAGTAAGTTCTACAGATTTAGCATTACGCATGAAGAGAACAACACCAAGTTCGTCTTCTAAAGCTTTAATAGTACGGCTGATAGCGGATTGGGAGATGTGCAAATTCCGCGCAGCTTTACTAAAGCTTTTTTGATCAGCTACTTCAACGAAGTATTTCAAATGATGAAAATCCATAATTAACCCCCTAAAAATAAAACTTGGTTATAGGACGTGACCTAACTAAATGAGAATAGTTATTACTGTAATGCAATTAGCTATTACTTTATGTAAAGCATGGATAGCAATATTGGCAAAGCGACAGTCACTGTATGTGTTGCGTTGATAGGGCCCAGCACGTTATAATTAGCATATAGGGCTATATCAAGTTATGATATTAGGAATTATGGTTGTGCCCATCACAAAAAAGTATGCTCACACATAATGCCATATTATATATAACATATATATTATTGCATTATTTTTTCATGTGCGCAAGTTTGTAATGGTTGTTATTCCTAAACATAATGATAGATTAAGCAAGTGTTCTATTTTTGCTAAATGCTTAAGGAGGCAATAATCACATGAGTCGTAAATTTAAAACTATGGACGGCAACCAAGCGGCTGCTCACGTTTCTTATGGTTTTACAGAAGTTGCTGCGATTTACCCAATCACTCCATCTTCCCCAATGCCAGAACACATTGACGAATGGTCTGCTGCTGGTCGTAAAAACATCTTCGGCAACACTGTTCAAGTTGTAGAAATGCAATCTGAAGCAGGTGCTGCTGCTGCAACCCACGGTTCTTTACAAGCTGGTGCATTAACAACAACTTTCACATCTTCCCAAGGTTTGTTATTGATGCTTCCTAACTTATACAAAGTAGCAGGCGAATTACTTCCAGGTGTATTCCAAGTAGCTGCTCGTGCATTGGCTGCACATGCTTTGGCTATCTTTGGTGACCACCAAGACGTAATGGCTGCTCGTGCAGCTGGCTGTGCTATGTTAGCTGAATCCTCTGTACAAGAAGTAATGGACTTGTCCGCTGTAGCTCACTTGACAGCTATTAAAACTCGCGTACCTTTCATCAACTTCTTCGACGGTTTCCGTACATCCCACGAAATTCAAAAAATTCAAATCTGGGACTATGAAGATTTGAAACCATTGGTTGATATGGACGCTGTTAAAGCTTTCCGTAAAAATGCTTTGAACCCAGATGCTCCTGTAACTCGTGGTACTGCAGAAAACCCTGACGTATACTTCCAACATCGTGAAGCATCCAACAAATTCTACTTGAACGTTCCTGACGTTGTAGAACACTACATGAACGAAGTTAACAAATTGGCAGGTACTAACTACCAATTGTTCAACTACCATGGTGCTCCTGATGCTACTGATGTTGTTGTAACTATGGGTTCTTCCGCTCAAGTTGTAGAATCCACTGTGGATTACCTCAACAAATTGGGTCGCAAAGTTGGTTTTATCAACGTTCATTTGTTCCGCCCATTCGCAACAGATCGTTTGTTGAAAGCTCTTCCTAAAACTGTAGAACGCATTGCAGTTCTTGACCGTACTAAAGAACCAGGTGCTTTGGCTGAACCATTGTTCTTAGACGTACAAGCAGCTGTAGTTGACGGTGGCCGTAATGTAAAAGTTATCGCTGGTCGTTATGGTTTGAGCTCCAAAGACGTTATCCCTGCAGACATCGTTGCTGTATTCGATAATTTAGCTGCTGAAAATGGTAAGAAATTCTTCACATTGGGTATCAATGATGATGTTACATTCTTGTCCTTAGATCGTGCTGAAGGCGTAGAAGTTGAAACTCCTGGTTTGACTGAATGTAAATTCTGGGGCTTCGGTTCTGACGGTACTGTAGGTGCGAATAAATCCGCTATCAAAATCATCGGTGACCACACTGACTTGTATGCACAAGCATACTTCGACTACGACTCCAAAAAATCTGGTGGCGTAACAATGTCTCACCTTCGTTTTGGTAAAAACCCAATCAACTTGCCTTACTTGATTACTGAACCTCAATTCGTAGCATGTCACCGTCAATCTTATGTACATGAATACGACTTGATTCGCGGCATCAAAAAAGGCGGTACATTCTTATTGAACTGTACTTGGTCTCCTGAAGAATTGGATGAACATTTACCTGCTAAATTACGTCGTCAAATCGCAGAAAAAGAATTGAACTTCTACATCATCAATGCTGCGAAAATCGCTTCCGAAATCGGTTTGGGCGGTCGTATCAACATGGTAACTCAAGCTGCATTCTTCAAATTGACTGAAATCATCCCTGTAGATGATGCTGTTAAATACCTTAAAGAATCCGTAGTAACTTCTTACGGTAAAAAAGGTCAAAATATCGTTGACATGAACAATGCTGCTATCGATCAAGGTGTTAACGCTTTGGTAAAAGTAGATGTTCCTGCTAGCTGGAAAGACGCAGTAGATGATGGCAATCATGCAGTTAAACCTGGTTGCGAATCTTGCCCATCCTTCGTTCAAAATATTGCACAACCAATCAATGCACAAGCTGGTTATGATCTTCCTGTATCCAAATTCTCTGGCTATGAAGATGGTACATTACCTGCTGGTACTGCTAAATTCGAAAAACGCGGTCCTGCATTGTTCGTTCCAAAATGGTTACCTGAAAACTGTATTCAATGTAACCAATGTTCCTTCGTATGTCCACATGCTACAATTCGTCCAATTTTGGCAACTGAAGCAGAAGTGGCTGCAGCTCCAGAACATTTCGATACAATCCCTGCATTGGGTGCTAAAGATCTTCAATTCCGTATCGCTGTATCCCCATTAGATTGCTTGGGTTGCGGTAACTGTGTTGATATCTGTCCAGCTCCTAAAGGCAAAGCTATCGTGATGACATCCATCGATACTGAAATCGAACAAGCTGAAGCTTGGAACTATGGTGTTAACCTTCCTGTAAAAGAAAATCCTATGAAGAAGGAAACTGTTAAAGGTTCCCAATTTGAACAACCATTGTTCGAATTCTCCGGTGCTTGCGCAGGTTGTGGTGAAACTCCTTACGCTAAATTGTTAACTCAATTATTCGGCGACCGCATGATGATTGCCAATGCAACTGGTTGTTCCTCCATCTGGGGTGCTTCCATGCCTGCATCTCCATACACAACTAACCAACAAGGTCATGGTCCTTCTTGGGCAAACTCCTTGTTCGAAGATAATGCTGAGTATGGTTATGGTATGTACATCGGCGTTAAGAAAATCCGCCAACAATTAGTAGAATTGGCTGCTAAAGCAGTTGAAACTGCTACTGGCGAATTGAAAGACGCTTTAGAACAATGGATTGAATTTGCTAACCTTGGTGCAGCTACTCGTCAACGTTCCGAACGTTTAGTAGCAGCTATCGAAGCTGAAGGCGCTACAACTCCTGAATTGAAAGAAATTCTTGAGAAAAAACAATTCTTGATCAAACGTTCTCACTGGATCTTCGGTGGTGACGGCTGGGCATACGACATCGGCTTCGGCGGTGTTGACCATGTATTAGCTTCTGGCGAAGACGTAAACATCTTCGTATTCGATACTGAAGTATACTCCAACACTGGTGGTCAAGCATCTAAATCCACTAACGTAGCAGCAGTTGCTCAATTCGCAGCTTCTGGTAAACGTACTAAGAAGAAAGACCTTGGCATGATGGCTATGTCTTATGGTTATGTATACGTAGCACAAGTAGCTATGGGTGCAGACAAAAACCAATTGATGAAAGCTGTTACAGAAGCTGAAGCATATCCAGGTCCATCCTTGATCATCGCTTACAGCCCATGTATCAACCATGGTATCAAAGCTGGTATGGGTAAAGCTCAAGAAGAACAACGTAAAGCAGTTGCAGCTGGTTACTGGGATCTTTACAGATACAACCCTCAACTTAAAGAAGAAGGTAAAAATCCATTCTCCTTGGATTCCAAAGAACCAACTGAAAGCTTCCAAGACTTCCTTAAAGGTGAAGTACGTTACGCTTCCTTGGCTAAAGCAGCTCCAGACGTTGCAGAAGAATTATTCGCTAAAACTGAAAAAGACGCTAAAGAACGTCGCTTAAGCTATGTTCGCTTGCAAAAAGGTTTTGAAGACGTAAAATAATTCGTTATTTAACGACTGAGAACTATATGAGGCACCCTTTCAAGGGTGCCTCTTTTGTATGTAATACTATATAGCTAAATGTGTTAATATCATATTATTTAGGTAATAACTGCTTTAAACGTAGGTAATATACTAGTAATTTGGTATAATGATAAATAACAATGTATATTTCATAAAGTTAAACATAGAGGTACATATGGCTAAGGATAATTCACAAATAGCAATGGAAGACATGCAACAAACGATATATAAAGAGTTAGGCTATAAATCCTATCCATTTCCTTTTACAACGCCGGCCTATTTAGAAGCATATGGTGCTCTTGTAGGGCTAAATACTCCACCTGCGAAGACAGCTCGTGTTCTTGAACTAGGCGCTACTTATGGCGGTAATATTATTTCTCAAGCTGTATTTAACCCAGAGGCGACCTTTGTAGGCATTGAACTTTCACAAGACCAAGTAGAGAAGGGCAATCAAATTATTTGTGATGCAAAATTAGAGAATGTATCCTTGGTGCAAGGAGATATTTTGAATTTTGACGAATCTATGGGGACTTTCGATTATATTATTGCACATGGATTCTACTCTTGGATCAATGATGAAATGAAGGATAAGCTGCTCAATATTATTTCTAATCATTTGGCGGATAATGGTATTGCCTATGTGTCTTACAATACGTATCCAGGTTGGCATACCATGGAAGAAGTACGTCAGCTCATGCTGTTTGCTAATCGTGGCCAAGATAAGTTGACCCATAAGGAAAAGGTGTTGCGCGGTAAGACCGTAGGCAGTCTTGTAGGTGCTCAGATTCTTAACTATGATAATCTTAAAGAACGAAATAGTAAATTCCTTGGTGCATTGCGCTCTGTAATGCAAAAGGATGACTATTATGTAGGTCATGACCATCTAGAGCCGCATAATGATCCGTGCTATTTCTATCAATTTAATGATCATTTGAAAGCGCATAATCTTGCTTATGTATGCGATGCGGACCTTACACTATCTATGGTTCGTACCTATGATGAAAGTATAGCAGCTAAACTTGAGCAACTGGCTCCTAATAGCCAAGCGGATCAAGAACAATATTTAGATTTTATACTAGATACGACATTCCGCAAGTCAATTATTTGTAAAGCTAGCTTTGCAAATAATATTAACTTTGCTGTTGCGAATCCGGCTGAAGTGAATACAATTCCTGTACGTACTATTGTAAATAGCTTTGTTTTCCAAATTCTCTTTGATGAGGAAGCACTTGAAATGTTTGAAAATGAGCTCGTAAGAGATACGTTCCAAGCGCTTATCAAAGATGGTGGTACGTTCAATATGATCGAGGCCCTCGCTATTTTGAAAGCGGCTCATGAGGCGGCTCATGCATCTGATGATGAATTAGAACCTGCTGTATGTAGCTTGTATAAAGCTGTAGTAGAGCATATGGTACGCGGTGGTATTCGCTTCTATAAAACATTCCCTGTAAAAGAAGAGTATATGGAGGGCTTATCTTATATACCTGCCCGTTTTACAAACTTTGTAAAAGCTATTGTGAATGGTGGTAGTGAATATATGTATGGAGCAGATATGTTTAATGATGCTATTGGTGATATTTCTGAAGAGGATTTATTATTTATGGAGTTGTTGAACAAACCAAAAGCGAAATCCACGGTAATTAAAAAGATTAAAGATGCTCTCTTTAGTGCAGATCAGTCTCAACCTACAAAGCATCAAAATGCCATGGCTGAAGCTTTTTATAATGAATTAACAACGCGTATGGAAAAATTGGGCTTTATTAGAAGTAAGAAAACAGGTAGTATTTTCTAATTGATAGAGCTCGTTATTTGATTGTATTGCTATGAAGTTGTATTATATTCATTTTGATTTCATAGTTAAAATAAAAACCCGTTACACTTATAATATTTATACGTATTAAGTGTTAACGGGTTTTATTTAATATAATTAAATTTACTTTTATTTTATATTTATTACTTTTAGTTATTTTATATTGCTGAAAAAGTATAGTAAATCGATAATTTTAATGAGGAAAAAATGAGCCGTTCATGAAAATATGGTATAATGTGTATGGGTATTTTGTAAATATCATCCGATGTGTTGTGGATGATTCTATAAATTGTATTAGTTGATAAAGTTGTATTAATTGTATTATTTGTAAAAGGAGTCTTTTATGGCATCTAAGAAGGCAGTTCTAGTATACATACTAGAAATCCTGAAAGACGAAACAGATGCTAATCATACGTTATCTCAAGAGGAGATTCGCAGTATATTAGCCGAACGGTACGAGGTATCCGTCGATCGGAAAACCTTAGGCCGTCATTTAAATGATTTATATGAATCTGGTGATTTTGGTATTCAATGTGAAGAGTCTGCCGTAGGAGCAGATGGCACTATTCGCCGTACTGATTTCTATATGATTCATACCTTTGAAGATTCAGAATTGAGATTATTAATTGATGGTATTTTGGCTTCTCGCCATATTACCGCATCTCAACGTAAGGATTTAATTAGTCGTGTTGCTAAATTGGGGAGCTCTCATTTCAAGCCTCATGGTATTGATATTGAAAGTGCTACGGGTTACCTTCATAGAAGTCAGGACTTATTCCTTAACATTGATCTCATAGAAGAAGCAATACAAAAGGGGAGAAAAATTTCCTTGGCTTATTGCCAACCTGACGTGGATAAACGTTTACATATTAATCTTGGTCCAGATAACAAGGAGCGGAAGTATGTATTCAATCCATTCCAACTAGTTATGAATCGGGGACATTATTACCTAGTTGGGAATCACGAAAATTATGATGACATGTCTACATTACGTGTCGATCGAATTGCGCACATTACGGTGCTTAGCGAACGGAGAAAACCTTTACGGGAGATAAAGGGCTATCATCAGCAACGCACCTTTAATGTGTCGCAATATGTAAAAGAACATATCTACATGTTCGGCGGTGAATCCGTTACTGTAAGCTT
>CABQQJ010000033.1 GCA_902466275.1 uncultured Veillonella sp.
TTGGTACGTACTTGCCAATGGAAATTAACACACCATTACTTATCGGTGGTTTGATTGCGTACTTCGTACAAAATAGTACAAAAGATAAAGCGTTGGCAGATCTTCGTTTCGCTCAAGGTAGTACAATTGCATCCGGTCTCGTAGCTGGTGGTGCTATTGGTTCCTTGTTCAGTGCGGTGCTTCGCATTGTAGGTGTTGATGTATTTGCAGAGGCTTGGGTTGAAACTCCAGAAGCAACATACCTCAGTATCGTAATGTATTTATTACTCTGTACGTTCTTGTACAAGGTAGCTATGTATATAAAAGCTAAACATGCTAAATAAATTACATACTATATATCCTAAATGAATTGAATAGCTTATTTATTCTATAAATAACCAGGAATCCTCCATTTTGGGGATGACCGCCTTTATCAAGTTTCATCTATGCTTGGTAAAGGCGGTCTTTTTATATACTTAGGAATGTTATTTTCGATATAGCTAAAAACTATATCAATTCAATACCTATTGGTATAGTCGGATTTATTGACCCTAACTATATCGAATGTTATCATAAAACTATAATACCTCTAGAGGTATTATTTTTATTATCTTCATAAGTGTAAGTATAGATATATTAGTTGATTAAGAAGAACTCTGTTTCTAGATAGAACGGAGAGAAGTAAGGGTAATAATATGAAATTTAAGAAAATAGCAGCTCTATTAGGGGCTTTCACTATTGCTAGTAGTTTATTAATCGCTGGCTGTGGTAATGCGGGTAATAGTCAGAAGACATGGCGCGTAGGTACTGATGCGACCTATGCACCATTTGGTTTTAAAGATAAAGATAGTGGTAAATTAGCTGGATTTGATATTGATATTATCAATGCGATTGCAAACGAAGAGGGCATAGAAGCAGATATTCAAAATCTAAACTTTGATGCGCTTTTACCAGCATTACAAAGTAACACCATCGACATCGCTATTTCGGATATGACTATTTCTGAAGAACGTGCAAAATCCGTTGATTTTAGTAAACCGTACTATATTGCAGGTAATGGTCTCGTTGTAAACATTGATAACACCAATATTAACAGCTTTAAGGATCTAGAAGGTAAACGCATTGGTGTATCCATCGGCTCTACTGGTGCAGAGATTGCTAGCAAGATTCCCAATGCCGATGTACGTCAGTTTAATATTATTGTCGATGCGTTCTTAGAATTGCAAAATAAAGGCGTCGATGTAGTTATCAATGATACACCAGTAAACGAATATTATGTTAATGGTAAGGGCAAAGGTATCGCAAAGGTTACTGGAGAGGACTATGATGCGGCACCACTAGGTATTGCTGTGAAAAAAGGCAATACAGAGTTGCTTAACAAAATCAATGATGGTTTGGCTAAGATCAAAGCAAACGGTAAATATGCAGAAATTTATAAGAAATGGTTTGGTAAGGAGCCTCCAGCAGAGGTATTAAAATAGTTTGTAGATAGTACCAGAATGTATTATTTGATATAATATGCTAGGTAATCCTCGTGTTATAAGAGGTATGTATAGAATGGGTGATATGATGGCTAAACGAAGTGCATTTTTAGATATTATTAAGGAAAAGGGCGCCCTCGTCTTAGATGGGGCTTTAGGGACCGAATTAGAGCGTTATGGCTGTGATATTCAACATAAGTTGTGGTCTGCTAAGGTTCTCATGGATCAGCCAGATATCATTAAGAAAATACATATTTCTTATTTAGCTGCGGGTGCCGATATCATTCAAAGCTCTGGCTATCAAGCGACAGTAGCAGGCTTTAAAGGTTTAGGTTATGGAACGGAAGAAGCGATAGAGCTCGTTAAACTATCTGTTCGTTTAGCCGTGCAAGCTCGTAATGAGTTTTTAGAAGCAAAGGCGAGTGGGGCACTTACATTGCGTGGAATTACGCTTGGTGAAGAGACTCCTGAGGGAATTAGATATTTTTCTGAAGGTGCGTTACCTAAACCGTTGGTGGCAGCTTCTGTAGGTCCTTATGGCGCTTTCTTGGCGGATGGTTCTGAATACCGTGGGTATCCTGATGTACAAACAGAATATCTAGAGGTATTCCATATTCCTCGATTAGCGTTATTCTGTGAAGAAAATCCAGATATATTATCCTTTGAAACCATACCGTCTTATGCTGAAGCGATCGCTATTGCGAGAGCTATGTCTGATCCGTTTACATCCAAAGGTATTCCTGCATGGATTGCTTTTTCCTGTAAAGATGGGCACCATGTTTCTAGTGGCGAAACCATTATTAAATGTGCACAAATGATCGACAAGGTACATCCTATTACGGGGATTGGCATTAATTGTACTAAACCGGAATATGTAGAATCATTGATAAAAGATATTCGTACTGTTACAGATAAACCGATTGCTGTATATCCTAATCTTGGTGAAAGCTATGATAGTAAAACTAAAACTTGGTATGGCGATGCTGCATCATTTGTAGACTACGTTGAGGTATGGCGAAAAGCTGGAGCTGAAATCATTGGTGGCTGTTGTAGAACAACACCTGAAATTATCGGTGATATTGCAAAGAAAATTCACAACTAATATAGTGTGATATACAAAAAGCTATTCGAGTATAATTCGAATAGCTTTTTCTTTATATGCAAATAAAAAAGCAGTGCGAAAGCACTGCTTTTACTATGGCGGAGAGACAGGGATTTGAACCCTGGGTACGGGATAACCGCACACATGATTTCCAATCATGCTCCTTCAGCCGCTCGGACACCTCTCCATGTATTCTGTTGTGTAACAGGTACTTGTATAGTATATGAAAAAGTTAGATTTATGTCAAGCAAAAAATCGTGAAAATCTTAGACTTTCATAAGACTTTTAAACTCTATTAATTTAGCTTAGCTTCTACTGTTAGTAGTAATAATTAAATTGTAAAAATGTTACGCAAAATGCTGTTGAAACGTAAGATATGTATAGTTGAAGCCTAAGAAAAAAGACCGCCTGAAAAGGCGGTCTTTAGTTTGTATATTATAATACTTCTTTGATTTCAGCTGCATCGATGGATGCTTTGATATCGTCTGCCATTTTTTCGATTTTTGGAAGATCTTCTGGTTTTAAAGAGGATTTGATATCAAGTGGTTCGGATACGATTTCAATGTCTTTGAAGTCGTTTTCGAAGTGAGCAACCATTGTTTTCATTGCAGCAGATGCCCAAGAGTGGTTACCGATGATGGATACCTTATGGTTTTGGAAGTTAAGGGCTTTTAATTCATGGATAAAGTTTTCCATAGTAAGGTATAGGTTCAAATTGTATGTAGGTGCAATTGTTACCAAGTTAGTATATTTCCAAGCATCAGCGATGATGTAGGAAGCATTAGTTTTGGAAACATCGTAAATTCTGATATCTGTAACGCCACGTTTAGATAGTTGTTTAGCCAATTGTTGAGCAATAGCACGAGTATTGCCGTACATGGAACCAAAAGCGATAACAACACCTTTTTTCTCAGCTGTATAGCTGGACCAATGTAAGTATTTGTGTGTGATATATTGGATAGATTCAGGGGTGCGCCAGATTGGACCATGAAGTGGAGCAATCCGTTTGATATCAAGGCTAGAAATTTTGCGAAGCGCATTTTGTACTTGTGGTCCGTATTTACCAACGATATTTGTATAGTAACGGCGAGCTTCCTCTTCGTATGTAGCTACGAAATCGGTTTGATCAGCAAAGATATTACCATTAACTGTACCGAATGTACCAAAAGCATCTGCAGAGAACAATGTGCCTGTAGATTTTTCGTATGTACAAGTTACTTCAGGCCAGTGAACCATAGGCATAGTGTAAGAAACTAAAGTATGTTTACCTAAACAGATTTCATCGCCTTCTTTAATTTGATGGTATTGTTCTGGTTTTGGAGTGTTATAGAATTGCTCAAACATGCGGAATGTTGTAGCATTACCAACCATTTTACAATTTGGATAGCGTTCCAATGTTTCCAATAATGTTTGGCAATGATCAGGTTCCATATGGTTTACGACGATGTAATCAAGTTCACGACCATTTAAGAGGTGAGTCAAGTTGTCGAAGTACTCTTCACGAATTTCAGCATCTACAGAGTCTACCACACAAGTTTTTTCATCGTCGATGAAATAGCTGTTATAGCTAACACCATTTGGAATAGGAAATAAGTTTTCGAAACGTTCTGTTGTCCAGTCATTACTACCAATCCAGTAGATATTATGGGTCATTTTCTGAGCACAATGCATAATAAAATCCTTTCTTAACTCACATTTGTTATGTATAGGTTTACACGAATTCTCATGTTCGTAAATATATCATCAACTTATAATACTAATATTTTCGAAAAAAATCAATATTGAAAAAGCCTACTTGAAGAAGTAGGCTTTCACATGAAAGTTCATAGTGACCAATTATTTGAAGTATTTTACACCAGATGTAAAGATTGGCATTTCTAATTGACCAGGAATATTTTTACTAATACCTGCACCGCAGCGTTCGGAGTGAGCCATCTTACCGAATACGCGACCATCTGGACTATAAATGCCTTCGATAGCAGCTACAGATTGGTTTGGATTGAAGCGGCTATCCATGGAAGCAATACCATCAAAGTCTACATATTGTGTAGCGATTTGGCCAGTTTTATTGAACTCTAACACTTGTTGAGGAGACGCTATAAAGCGACCTTCGCCGTGAGAAATTGGTACCGTGTAAATTTCTCCAGCTTTAGCATCACTCATCCAAGGGGACTTTGTGGAAATAACTTTCGTATTAACCATGCGAGATAAGTGACGACCAATCGTGTTGTATGTCAATGTAGGATGATCTTCGGTTAAGGTTTCAATGTGTCCACCAGGTAACAAGCCTAACTTGATGAGCGCTTGGAAGCCGTTACAAATACCTAATACAAGGCCATCTTGTTTGTACAAGAGGTTTTCTAAACCTTCTGCAAGGTATGGGTTGCGGAAGAGGGTGGCTATGAATTTACCAGAACCATCTGGCTCATCACCGGCACTGAAACCTCCTGGGAACATAAGAATTTGAGACTCTGCTAATTTAGCTTTGATTACGTCGATAGATTCTTTTAATTGTTCTGGAGTTTGGTTGCGAATGAGCACGATATCTGTTTCTGCACCAGCCCGTTCAAAGGCGCGAGCAGAGTCAAATTCACAGTTTGTGCCAGGGAATACTGGGATGAGAACTTTTGGTTTGGCACCTAGGGAGGCGCTGCGAGATTTAGCGTGTTGATCATGAATATAAGCGACTGCTTCTCCAAAGCCGTTTGGTGCATGCATAGGGAAGATAACGTTTAGAGGTGCTTCATAAGCAGCTTGTATTTCTTTGAGCGATACGGATTGTCCTTCCCATTCGATAACAGGTGTGGCTTGGGTTACACCGATAACTTTCACATCAGGTAATTCTAAAAGATAATTAACAGCCGTAATATCTACTTCAACGATGAAGGAACCAAGAGCTGGTTGGAAGATACCACGTTCAGCGTATTTATCGAATTTAACACCAATATTGTTGCCAAGGGCCATTTTAGTGACTGCTTCAGGAATGCCGCCTTGATCAACTACATAGGCAGAGTAAACGCGACCTTTTTCAATTTGTTCTTGTAGTGTATCGCAGTTTTCTTTGAATCGATCCCAATCAGGGGTGTCATCGTATGTACGAGGTACATCGAAGAATACGAGTCGGTGATCTACGCCTTTAAGGTCTTGGCTCACAATATTATCTACATGAGCTGTACCAACCGCAAAGGATACGAGAGTAGGGGGAACGGTAAGATCCATAAATGTACCGCTCATAGAGTCCTTGCCGCCGATAGCGCCGATTTCAAGTTCTTTTTGTGCCTTATAAGCACCGAGAAGTGCAGCTACTGGTTTACCCCAAGATTCTTTAGAGTTGAGGCGTTCGAAATATTCTTGTAATGTTAAGTATGCATCTTCTCGGCGACCGCCAAGAGCTACTAATTTTGCTACAGATAAAAGCACTGCATATTGTGCACCATGATAAGGGCTCCATGCAGATAACTCGGGTACAAAGCCATGAGTCATGATGCTAGCCGTTGTAGTTTCACCGTTTAGAACAGGTAATTTAGCCACCATGCCTTGGGTAGGTGTTTTTTGGAACTTACCACCGAATGGCATGAGCACCGTATTAGCACCCACAGTGCTGTCAAAGCGCTCTGCTAAGCCTTGTTGGGAGGCTGCATTTAAATCGGATACAGCTGCGAGCCATTTTTCTTTGAAGTTATCTGCACTAGCAGAACCGCGTAAGAAGTAAGAACGATCTGCTGGAGCTTTTACGATAGCTTCTTGTTGTTGACTAGCACCATTTGTATTTAAAAAGTCGCGGCTAATATCTACAATTGTTTCGCCATTCCAGTTCATAACAAGGCGATTTGTATCAGTTACATCTGCTACAACTGTGCATTCCAAGTTTTCTTCGTCGCAGTATGATTTGAACGCTTCTACATCAGAAGCGGCGATGACACAGGCCATGCGCTCTTGTGATTCAGAAATGGCTAACTCTGTACCATCGAGGCCAGCGTATTTTTTAGGGACTAAGTCGAGATTGATTGATACACCATCAGTTAGTTCACCGATAGCGACAGATACACCGCCTGCACCAAAGTCATTACAACGTTTGATAAGTGTCGTTACTTCGCCACGACGGAATAAACGTTGAATTTTTCGTTCTGTGAGGGCGTTGCCTTTCTGAACCTCTGCACCGCATGTGGATAGAGAATCAACGGTATGTTCTTTAGAGGAACCTGTAGCGCCGCCACAGCCATCACGACCAGTTTTACCGCCCAGTAATACTACAACATCACCGGCAGTCGGCTCTTCGCGGCGAACTTGGTTGCGAGGTGCGGCACCGATAACAGCACCAATTTCCATGCGTTTTGCTACGTAGCCAGGATGGTAATATTCTTTTACTTCACCTGTAGCAAGGCCAATTTGGTTGCCGTAAGAGGAATAACCACGAGCCGCTTCTTGGGTGATTTTCTTTTGTGGTAGTTTTCCTTCTAACGTATCTTCAAGGCTTGTATGTGGATCGCCAGAGCCTGTGATGCGCATAGCTTGGTATACGTAAGCGCGGCCACTCAATGGGTCGCGAATACAGCCACCTAAACAGGTAGCTGCGCCACCAAATGGTTCGATTTCGGTAGGGTGGTTATGGGTTTCGTTTTTGAACAATAACAACCATTCTTCGGTTTTGCCGTTTACATCGACAGGTACGATGATGGTACATGCATTGATTTCATCGGATTCATCGAGATTTGTTAGGACGCCAGCGTGGCGTAATTCTTTTACAGCCAATGTAGCCATGTCCATGAGGGAGCGAGCTTTTTTCTTAGTCGTGTAGAGCTCAGCACGGCCTTCCATATATTCTTCGAGGGCTTCCTTTATAGAGCCTGTGAAGCGACTGTCTTCAATA
>CABQQJ010000034.1 GCA_902466275.1 uncultured Veillonella sp.
ATCCAGAAGTTTTTGCTGAATAGGATGCTTTATTTTGAATATCATTCATTTTTAAAGAATTAGAGGATAATTTATTCTTGGATTTATCAGGACTCCCTTTAATTATACCACCTGTAAGTGTAGTTGCATTATTTACCTGTACATTATATCCACCATCACCTGCGTATATACCAGCCTGATCTGTAACACTTGCATAGTGACTGTCTGTAGTGCCTCTCGAATTATCAAATCCAACTCTTACAGGTCCACTCATTCCATAAGATACAGATATACCTTTATTTTTACTTATTTTATGGTAGTCATTCGTATCTTGTAAACTTTCAATATTCAAATTATGTCCAACTTTTGTGGTCACACTTTCACCGATGACCTTAGAACCAATAATTTCTGTATCATTTCCAGAGACAGTATTGACTTGTTTACCACGAATAACAGTTCCAGTATGCGTCTTAGTTGTCTCTAATGCATTTTCTTTACCTTTATACACATTAGCATCTAAACCAATAACACCATTACCGTGAGGACTAACTGTGGCACCAACAGACCATCCTGAGCTTGTATATGTATCGCGTTGTACTAAAGAGTTCGTTCCTGCATCTATACTTAAGTTATTTGATGCATTTAGATTAACCTTTGGAGCCTCTACAATACTACCTTTAATATGAATATTTCCTTTGTCACTATTATCACTATCTGCAGTAATACTTACATTATTTTTGCTCCCTATAGAACTACCTATATAATTTTCTTGATTAAGTTCGCTATGCTGTTTAAATTTACTTGAACCAATACCTACTTGTATATTGAGTAAACGATCTTTTTTAATTCTATTATTTACATTATTAATCGCTGTTCTTACATCTGGATGCATAGCATTGCTCTCTTCAGGATGTTCTGCCTGATATGCTTTATTAAGTTCATCAGCCTTAGCAAGTATATCTTTTTCTTTTTCTACAAGTTTTTCTATCTTAGCATTTTTATAAGAAGTCCCATCATTATAAGCATGTTTTAAAGTATTTGCAGCCTCAAGATACTCTAATGTTGATAAGTTGCTATTTTTTCTAGAGTTAGCACGCTTACCAAGTTGCTGAACAGCATTCAATTCATTAACAATTTGACCACCAACACTTACAGTAAGACCGGAACGCTTCTCCTCGTGACTTTGCACTACATGTGCAGTATTATGTTTTCCATCAACCGTTACATTTTGAGCAGATAAGTCTATCGGTTTATTACTAAAATAGTTTGTTGTTGTACTGTGAATTGAATTACCAGCACTAACATTTATCTCGTCCTTAGAGGAAGAAATATTGGTAGCAACTTGATTTTTATATCTGCCATCTGTTGTATCAGTCACTTTTTTACTACCAATAGTAAAGCCTATACCAGCGCCCATTAAGCCAGATTTTTTACTATATTGATATACATCATCACGTTGTGTTTCTTCACCTGAATCTGTACGCACGTCATTACCTGCAGATACGGATACATCTTTTGTTCCCAAAATATTAGAACCTGTTACCGAAACATTGCGATTAGCTTTCACATTAATCGTATCTCCACCAATTGTTGAAGATAAAACACCTGTGCGTTCATGATCTGTACGTATGATATTAGTTGTACGAGATAGTAAACTCTTTTCTTTGTATTTTAGACCATATTCATCACGACTATAACTTTGCCCATTTGTAATAGTAACATCATTTCCAGCTTCAACAGATGTGACACCATATTCACTATTAACAACACCATTACGGATATTTACATCATTTCCTGCATGTAAATTAACATTACTATCACTTAAAATAGCTGTACCTAATTCAGTACGACGATCTGTGCGATTATAATTCTCACTATTAACAGTCATATCCTTTTTAGCGGATAATGCCTCTGTTGTTAAATTAATATTCTGACCAGCCTCAATCGTTGCTTTAGAATTATCTCCAGTATGAACAATAGCACCTTTAAGGTTAACATCTCGTTTAGCAGATAAAACTAAATCGCCTTTTTCTCCTACACCTATAGTTCCTTGGCGACCAACAATATCGTGATGTTGTAATCTATTTACATGAGCACCTACATTAATATCACGACCAACATTAATATTAACCTGTTTCTCACCATGAATATTACCAGTATTTATTACGTCTTGAGATGCCTTAATAGTCACTTTACGTCCATCTATACGACCTGTATTTTCTACATCATTAGCCCCTAATACAATTGTATCTGCAGTCATAATGCCTTGATTTAGAATATCTGCATTAGTATTGCTAACAATGGCTTTACCACTTATGATTCCACCCATTGCATCAACAGATTTTGCAGGTTGTTTCGCTAAATATACTTTAGGATATAGAACTTGTTGAGCTTTTCCATCTACTACAACTGTTTTAGTTTCTAACCACACCATATCAGTCGTTATAGCTTTCATTTGTTCTTTAGATAAGGCAATTCCAGGTGTTAATTTAAAAGCTTTACCAAAAGCTACACCAGCCTCTAATAATGCTTTATATTCAGCTTCATTATCTGTATAACCTTCTAAATACTGTTTACCTGTAGCTGATACTATTTGCTCATTAATAAGCTGCTGCTCATAGAATCCATCACCTAAACGTTTGAATCTTCTTTCAGGATTATTTGTCAACGCATCAATCATAAATTGAGAGGATAAAAAATTCTTTCGATTAGTAAAAGCAGGGTCAGTCTCTATCAAAGCATTAGCCGTAATAGCAGGATGAATATCATATAGTGCCTCTGTTGGTAACGATAAACCATCTATGGTTTGACTTGCTTTACCTTTGCCCCCACCCAGACCATATGGATCTAAAATATCATTGACCTTTGCAATAGTAGCTTTGGATACTTTATCTTCAGCGTGCTCTTTTAGAGTACCAATTGGTTTTACATTTTCTTCAGTAATCGACGGTGTCATAAAGACTTCAGGGCCCCAAACACGTATACGTTTACTTCTATAACCATGACGTTTCCTTTTCTTTTCGGTTCTACTCTCTTGAGTAGTTCCAGTAATAAAGGTTTTATCACTAATCATATCTGATATGTTTTGTATAGAGCCCTTTGTTTTAAAAGTTCCTCCTGAAATCACGCTGCTATTATCATTATAAAGTATACCAGTAGTTACTAAATCACCACCACTACTAATGATACCTGGATCATCATTGGTAATCTTTTTGTGAGTTTGTTCGGCTTCACTTCTAATGATTGTAAACTGATTTATTCGGTTCTCATTCTTATTCATTTCCTTATTATAAGCTTCATCTTCAGGCGTTTTAACTGGTTTTACATGCGGTGTACCATAACCACTTGAATCATCAGCATATGGGAACTCAGACTTATCAAATACCTGACCTTCTAATTTATGATTTGGATGAGTAACTTTTATTTTATCTGGATTTTTAGTAATCCCATCTGAAACACGCTTGGTTCCTAACGCAACATTATTATTTTCTACTGTAGGAGTATCAAGTTTAATAGACTTTGTAGCTTTAATAGTCGCCCCTTTATTATGTATACCATCTTTAGCAATAAAGTCCATAGTTCCACCACTATAAATGAGACCTTTACCAGTATTATCTATTGTATTTGAAGTTATATTAACGTGATTACGACCCGCAATTACACCAGACTTATGAGAATCTAGTTCTGCCTTAAGAGCAGTAACTTTCTCTTGTACATCATCATACGCTTTTGTTAAATCATTAATCCGTTGACGATGTGCGTCTAACTCAGGCTTGGTCTTATATTTAGATATATCAGCATTCCATTCAGCATCAAGTTCATTTTTTGCCTTTTCTAGCTCTTTACCAGCTTTATGATAGCGTTCTTCTATTTCACTATTAGTATGATTTGTAACTATATTAGCTTTAATATCTACTGTATCACCATAAATACGTCCACCTTCATGATTATCTATAGATTTAGCATTTATAGTTGTAGTATTTCCAGAGTTGATAAGACCATTATTGTTTACCTTTTCTTGACTATGTACAGTTGTAGAGGAATCACCTTGAACCACACCATTTGAATGAATTGCTATACTTTGTCCATCTAAAATAGTATTGCCATTACTTGTAACGCCACCATCAACTACAATTTGACCATCACTAGTAATACTAGAGGCTTGTGAAGAACTTACTACACCTTTAACATTTACCCCAAGACCAGTATTGGTCCCTTTCAGAGTAATAGAATTTGCATACATACCCCCAATTGCGGATACATCTAAGCCAATATTGTTAGAATTACCAATTTTTTGCGTGTCTAATGTATTAGCATCTATTTTGTTCTTACCCGTGCGAGCTTCGATCGAATTTGCCCAGATTCCAGCATTTACACTCGCTGCTTCTGTTAAAATTTGTAACGAGTTAGCCTCTTTGGCATTAAGACCGTTTCTATTAATAGCAACAATTCCTCGCTCCACCCGATATGAGTTTAGATTTCCTGATAAATCATATTCAGGTTTACCTGTAGTTAATACTGCTCGATCTGTATTGATAAATCCGCCACCATCTACAGTAATACCATTAGGATTTGCTATAACTACTGAAGCTTTATGACCTGCTACCTCAATAAACCCGTTCATATTGGTTGGATTGTGTGAAGTAATCTCATTAACAATGACATTGGCAGAACCACGCATCATATTAGTATTACCAGGAACATATCCACCAAGCTTGGTATTAGACATTTGGTAAGAGTTATTAAGAATTACACCATTTTGTGGTACGTTAAAGTTAGTATAATCATTTCTAGATACTCCACCAGCGCTAGGGCCTACGACATTTACTAATGTGACACCATTAGCAGCTTGTCCAATCATGGCTTGTCTTTCATGTGGCGCATTTCGATCTACCTCTATAGGATTTTCTGCATATACAAACGGTACGACTAAAGGGTCAACGATCATTAGCCCCATAGTAAGCCATACTGCAATTTTATATTGTAATCGTTTTTGTTTCATATTTACTCTCTCAATTAATACGTATACTATATTAGAACCGCACACCTGCTTGGAAACCTGCGGTTACAGAATCAGTTTTGTAACCACTTGGTTTATATAAAGGAGCCCCAACAAATACATCATAGAATAATCCAGATATAAATTGCCCTCTTATCCCAAGACTAGTACCAGCAATAAATTTTCCTGTAAATACCTCTGTACTTGGACCATATACGGCGCCAAAATCAATATTAGCATAAACACTTGATTTCCATTTAGGGATGTAACTAGCAACCTCATTACGCATATACCAGCCACTTTCAGCCATTAGTGTATTTTCACCATCAAATCCTTGTACAGTATATCGATTCCCAAGGCTAATCATATCTCTAGAGAATAAACGTTTATCCCCTAATGTCCATTGTCCATGGAAAGATGTAGTTATACTTGCTGGTCTATGTCCCCATATACGTGGAATTTGATAATCGACATCTAACAATAGTTGAGTATATCGAGTACTAGGCGCTCCATTACCATATTCTGGTTGCGAACCAAACCAACCAACCCCTTGTTTAATAGCTGCTCTAGAGTATAATGTATTTTTCTTTATGTATCTACGTTCTGATATACCTACTTCTAAAGAAGCTGTATTAGCACGTTGTACAGCAATTTCTACATCATTAATATAATTTTTAGCATTACGCTTGCTGATAATAATATCCCAACTACGCTTAGTCATTCGATCTCGATGAAATACATGATTCCACGAACCTCTTACAGTCTTTGCATGACTAGAACTAATAAATGGAGTAGCCATAGAATTAATCGTTTGATGATATTTCATATCACTATAGGAAATACTAAAGGTGTCCTTCCCTCTAGGTATTGAATAAGAAATAGTATGGTTTCGACTACCTTTTCGTTCACCATCTTGAGCAGCATCTCGATTAATACTTAAGTTTAATGAATCATTAGCATTAAATATCCTATCAACTCCAATTGCAGCCGTCCACTGCAGTTTACCAGTATCTTTTAGTCCAGAATCATCTATGGATATCATTCCATGAATTGGTGGTTTTTTAGTAGTTTCAAGTACAATATTCGTAGCTAACGGTTTTGTTCCTGGCTCAAGCTCAACAGACACATTTTGAGAGCCAATTCGCTTCATTTGCTCTATACCCTGTTCTATATTTCGAATATTAAGGATATCTCCTTCACGAATAGGAAATGCATTTTGCCATGGCAATGGTTGTGCATACGTTTTATATAAGACAGACTCTACGCGACCGAGTTGTAAATTAAATTGTAGATTACCTGAAGCTAATGATTGGGATGGAATACCAATCCGAGACGTGACGTATCCATGTTCTATAAGTGCAGTATTTAAGCTAGTAGATAATCTATTTACATCTTCAACTGTAAGTTTACGATCTACAAATGGTTTAATTATTTTTCGTAGAAATGTAAACTCGTTAGGCACATCTAATTGTATCTTCTTTTTTTGTGCTTCATAATATAATGGACCTTTAATTAATCGTACACTTGCTGCAGAACTATTATCCACAAATGTCGTCTGATCCATAGTAGTATTTATCATATTACTATATGTTAATTCTGCAGACTGACTAATAGGTTCTTCTACAACACGGATATGAGATACAAAAAAAGATGGCTCTACATGTGCTGGCTGTTGTGCCGGTACTGTATAACCATCTTGTGGTGTTAAAGAACCAGATGAAAAATCTATTCCACCTGTTTGTACTGTAATTCGTCCCTCTCCAAGCCGCGCCTCTCTCGCTAGTTGTTGTTCTCTCGATCTATCTAGTTGTTCTTGAGTATCAATAGGTTTAGCACCCAAAATATGTATTGGTACCATACACACTAAACTTAGACAGAATAATAACTCTCTCTTTTTCATATTGCTCCTTTTGTAATAAAATATAAATCTGTTTTATATTTTATTATGTTTTTATCTTGACAGTCAATAGAGAGTTTAAACTGTAAAACCACCTACCAAAGATAAATCAATTCATCTTCGATAGGCGGTTTATTTTATTCACCCTTAGCAATACGGTCTAAGAGTTCAATATAGCTTTCTTTATTTAAGGCTGGTGTAAAGTTGTCTAATATATCTTTAGCACCTGCTGCATCATCGTATAGTAAGTCTACGATTGTCATAGCCAATGCTTGTGCTGTTTTAATGTACGCTACATCAGGTACAGAGATTTCATATTCTGCGCTGTGCAGTACACCATTAATACAGCCAACCCAAGGATGGATAACTGGCATCAAATGAGATACGTCGCCCATATCTGTACTTGCTGTCATGTGCTCTCCTTGGAATACATTTTCTTCACCAAATAATGGATTAGAGTTTTGGCGTAACATTTCGTTCATACGAGCATCGTTTCTCATCGGTAAGTAACCTGGCAAATCTTTAATAACACAAGTGGCCCCTACTGCATCAC